>JAJFJH010000356.1 GCA_021774155.1 Nitrosomonas sp. | reverse complement strand
AAAGGTCGCTTATGTTGTTAAGAATAACATCTTCGTGGAGAATGTAGTCTCGCATGAGATTGTGCAGCTTACCGCAAATGGCTCAGCCACTCTCATCAACGGTACGTTTGACTGGGTCTATGAGGAAGAGTTTGGTTTGCGTAAAGGGTTCAAATGGAGTCCTGACAGCAAGAGAATTGCATTCTGGCAACTGGATGCTGCCGCCATCCCGAACTATCACCTCATCAACAATACCGATACTCTTTACCCCAGGCTGATTCCGATCAAATATCCCAAAGTCGGCACCACCAATTCCGCAGCCCGTGTCGGCGTCGTCTCCGCTGCCGGTGGCGAAACCACCTGGCTCTCCGTGCCGGATGATCCGAGCAACAACTACATCGCGGACATGGAATGGGCACACAACTCGCATGAGATTATTCTGCAGCGTCTCAATCGATTGCAGAATACCAACCAGGTGATGCTTGCTGACGCGAAGACAGGCGCCGTCAAAACGATTTTCACCGAGCGCGATGATGCCTGGCTCGATTTGCGCAAGGGGTTTAACTGGCTGGTGGATGGTAAGGAGTTTTTGTGGATCAGTGAGCGCAACGGCTGGCGCCATGTCTACGTCGTAAGCCGCGACGGTGAGCTCCGGCAAGTGACGCGCGGCGAGTACGACGTCATCAGCATTGTCGACTATGACGAACAGACGGGCACCTTTTATTTTATGGCTTCTCCGGACAACGCCACCCAGCGTTACCTCTACCAGGCGCGGCTCGACGGCAAGGGCAGTCCAAAGCGGCTGAGCCCGACTAACCAGCCCGGTACGCACAGCTATAAAGTCTCTGATGACCTGCGATGGGCGATTCACACTTATTCGACCTTTGAATCCCCGCCGCGCATATCCCTCATTTCGTTGCCGCAGCACGAAGTTATCCGCACTCTGGAAGATAACCAGGAAGTCCGCGACCGGCTCGCAGCCCTGAATTCCAGGCCGGTTGAATTTATGCAGGTTCAGATTTCCGATGATGCTACCCTGGATGCCTGGATGGTGAAACCTCCGGATTTCGATCCCAGCAAGAAGTATCCTTTGTTCTTCTATGTTTACGGCGAGCCGGCCGGCCAGACGGTCGTGGACCGATACAGCAGCACGCGTCTTATCTGGCATAAAATGTTGGCACAGAAGGGGTATCTGGTTGCGAGCGTCGACAACCGCGGCACGCCGGCACCGCGCGGTCGAACCTGGCGCAAACAGGTTTATGGTCAAATAGGCGTGCTTGCATCAAAGGACCAGGCTGCCGCCGCGAAAAAGCTTATCGCGACCTATCCCTATATCGACGCCGCAAGAGTCGGCATCTGGGGCTGGAGTGGTGGCGGCTCAATGACGCTGAACATGCTATTCCGTCATCCGAAAATCTACAGCACCGGGATGTCGGTTGCGCCTGTGCCCGACCAGCGTTTGTATGACACCATTTATCAGGAGCGCTACATGGGCCTGCCCGAAGGCAATGCGGAGGGCTTTGAGCAAGGTTCGCCCATTACATTTGCCGGACAATTGCAGGGCAATCTCCTGCTGGTGCACGGCACCGGGGACGACAACGTACACTATCAAGGTGCGGAGTTGTTGGTCAATGAGTTGATCAAGCACAATAAGCAGTTTAGCTTCATGGCTTACCCGAACCGCTCGCACTCCATCAGAGAGGGCGAGAATACGACCCGGCACCTGTATGCACTGCTCACCAGGTATTTGATGGAGAATCTACCCCCGGGGCCACGTGTGCAGGGGCCCCTTCCCGGCGGCAGTCAGTAGTGCACACCAGTCCTGTGAAAGGGCGGCAATGCGGAGCGCAGAAAAATAAAGTTCTATTCCTTTGCATGCTTCTGCGAAGTCAGCGTTAAGAACAAAACTGATGATTTAAACAAACAGCGCAGTCATTATTTTTGAGAAGACAAAATCGAACTCACGGAGCGGGCAATGAAACTCACACAAATCGATGTATTTCAGGTTGAGTACAAACTGCTGCAAGAGAAGTACTCGTGGTCACGCGGGCAGTCGGTCGACTCGTTCATCAGTACAATAGTCAAACTGTCAACCGACGCCGGCATCAGTGGCTTTGGTGAAGTTTGTCCACTGGGATCTGCCTACATGTCGGCCTACGCGCGCGGCGTCCCAAGCGGAATTGCTGAAATTGCGCCGGCACTAATCGGCCAGGATCCGCGCCAGATAAACAAGATCAATGACATTATGGACCACACTCTGCAGGGGCACAATTACATCAAATCACCTCTGGATATCGCCTGCTGGGATATCCTCGGTAAAGTTAGCGGCCAACCTGTTTGTACCTTGCTGGGTGGACGTTATGTTGAGGATTTTCCGTTGTACCGTGCTATTTCACAACGGACGCCGGAGGGCATGCAAGAGGATGTTGACAAGTATCGCTCTGAAGGTTATCATAGGTTTCAGCTAAAAGTCGGCGGCGACGCCGATGATGACATCGCTCGCATCAAGGCGGTTCTTAAGATAATGCAGCCTGACGACACCCTGATTGCGGACGCAAATACCGGCTGGATCATGCGTAACGCGATCCGGGTAGTCAATGCGGTGGCGGGCGGAGATCTTTATATCGAGCAACCCTGCATCACGATTGAGGAATGTTTGACGGTTCGACAGAATACGACTTTACCGATGGTGATAGACGAACCCATGACCGGCGTCGGCC
This sequence comes from Nitrosomonas sp., assembly GCA_021774155.1. Lineage (GTDB taxonomy): Bacteria > Pseudomonadota > Gammaproteobacteria > Burkholderiales > Nitrosomonadaceae > Nitrosomonas. The sequence goes on along the minus strand of JAJFJH010000356.1, from coordinate 19 downwards.
CCTTCCTGGAGGCGCATCG
>JAJFJH010000355.1 GCA_021774155.1 Nitrosomonas sp. | reverse complement strand
AATAGATGAAATGGCATCTGATCGGCTATGCCAAGCATTGGCCATCAACATTTCTGAGCGTAAACGACGTGCAGCGGCCATTGTGTAGCGATAGATCCATTCTTTGGAAATCACTGAAATAATAGCGACGATTAATGTCAGCAAACCAGGTACGAGTAACTCGGTTGGGTTGTTGAGCCGCATTACCGCGTCATAAGCAATGCCGGTTGCGATAATGATTAACATAGTGCCTAACGCAATCGTCGCCAGTGTTTCTATTCGGCCATGACCATAGGGGTGATCTTCGTCGGCTGCTTTGTGAGAATGCTTGGCGGCATAGAGCACAATAAAGTCGGTGACTAGATCAGATAATGAATGAATGCCATCGGCAACTAATGCTTGCGAATGAGCTAGCGAACCCACCGTAATTTTAGTGATACCTAGTAGAAAATCGACAGCAGATCCGATCAACGTAACCTTTCGAATTTTTTGATAACGCTGTTTTGAGGTAAGCGTGGCAGTAGTCGCATTCATATTGCCTATTCTGCCTGTTTTTTATATTGTTTTGTTGTTAAATTTAGCGGATATTAATCGTTGTTTAATTGTCCCAGATCAGTTCAAAACTATGCTCTTTAGTGCAAGGCTTTAGCTGCTACTCATTATGCTATTCTGCAGTATATGAGTGAGAAAAGGTGGAATGGGCATACGATTACAAGCTTAATAGTGCATTTGGTTTTTGTCGCGAGATATTGATGTCCGGTTTCGAAGGGAGATATTCAGAGTCGCTATCGAGAAATAATTGTTCAGATTTGTGATGCTAACGGCATCTAGAGCAAGAAATAGGTCGCCTTGTTCTCTTTTGCTCATCTAACAATCCAACATCGACTATCTTGCATATTATCTCAAATCATTGCGTGTTTTCCCGCAGGCCCATGCTATTCGATTTAACTAAATCATTTCAAAGATTATTGTGACTCACTACTAAAAACATTTTGTATTTGCTCAAGATAACTGGTGCCCATTATCTCTGTCGGCTCGATAAAAGAGCCTTCTCCGAATTCATTCCAACAACAAATAACACCCATCTTTTGTGTCAACTCCGGGTTCGCATTCATGAACGTTTTTGCAGCGTCAAGGTGTTTCTGAAACTCATTGGGTGTGGATAGTGAATTATCATGAAATGGATCTTTGCTGCCTCCCCATGGTCGATTGTCCCAGCCAGATGTCATCGGTACAATCAAAGGAAGGCTTCCCTCAGCAGCAAACCGCTGCCAATGCGCTTGATACCCTTTGTCGAGTTCTGCGAAACTATGCGACGGCGTGTTATAAGGGAAGGTTGGTCCTTGATGGTAGTTATATGCCGAAAAGGCAGAGTAACCGGCGTCTTTAGCATAGGCCTCAATCATGGGTAAATAAGCGCCAGTTCCTGCGACAAAATAGATACCAGGTAGCCCTTCTTCGCGAGCAAGTACTTGAGCGCTATCTATTAATTCTTTGGTGGTTGCTCCAAAACTTTCGGCTTGTTTCCTTAATTTATCCGCCGAAAATACAAATACAACTGGGTGGCCGTCGTTAAGTAAAAACTCAGGACGAGGAAAGTAATGTCTCACCCAATAACGTACCATGACGTGCCAATCATCTATACTCTTTGGCATCCCATTATGGTTGGCCCAAAGAATCGAAAACTTTAGCTTTGTACGATTGGGTGCTTGCATGTATGCGGCTAACGCATGTTCAAGCATAACCTGCTTTTCCTGGCCAAAATACCAGTCAAAGACGACAAAATCAATCCCGTAGGATTGCATCCAATCGATTTGTTGCCACATGACATAGTCGGAACCATCGTCGTACCAACCGAGCATCGGTTTTCGTTCGGGAAATGCCTTAATCCGCTCCCAAGGTAGTGACGCAGGTGCGCCGATCTGCTCATCCTTCCATCCTGGGAAGTAATACACACCAATTTGATAATTATCGCCGTAAGACGTACCACCGAACATAAGCAAAGATGTCATTATGATCAGTCGGAGTTTACCTGCATGGTATAAAGAATTTAACCATTTGAAATTCCAACGTAATAGTGAATAAATACTCATTTCGTCATCTCCTCATAGACCATTACTGCTTGTGCGACTTGGCTTTCCACCGAGAACAATTCTTGTTGCTTCGTTACGCTCGCAGCCATTGCCACCATCCCAAACGACTCTGGTTCCGTTGATGGAACCACTCCGGTATCTGCACCAAACCACACTGGCCACATATCATCGATAAAGGGTAAGAATGTGAAGTGTATCTAAGCATAGCAATGCAACCTTTGTTTTTAGCTGAGCCGACAAATACGTTAGTCCAGGTGCCGTATCTCCAACAATCACAAACCGCACGTACTCAATTCTGCCTCGACGTTGCAGTTCGGCCGCCGCTTCAATTAATAGCGCCTGACCTTTCATGCGGTTAATGCGACCAGCCAACATGACGACCTTACCACCTTCACTTGCTCCAACTCTTAACAAATAAGGCCCATTTGCTGTGTCAAACCCGGGTTTGCATTCATGGACATCTTTGCAGCGACGAGGTGTTTCCTAAACTCATTGGGTGTGGATAGTGAATTATTATGAAGTGAGTTTTTGTTACCTCCCCATGATCGTTTGCCCTAGTCAGGTGTTATCGGCACAATCAAAGACAGGCTGCTTCCCATAGTAGCGAACCGCTGCCAATGCGTTTAATATCCTTTGTCGAATGCAGAGTAACCGGCGTCCTTAGAATAGGCTTCAATCATGGGTAAGTAAGCGCCAGTTCCTGCGAAAAAATAGATGCCAGGGTAGTTCTTCTTCGCGAGCAAACACTTGAGCGTCATCAATTAATTCCTTGGTGGTTGCTCCAAAACTTTCGGCTTGTTTCCTTCAACTTGCGATTCCATGTAGTCTTACCAAGGAGAGGATTATAGTTTGTGTTTTTTGAAGTCAGCGTAGTGCGCTGTTTTTGGTTTCTGTGCCGAAATATCCCGCAGTCTTGCTGCGGGGATAGGTGCAGAACGCGCGGAGAAAATTCATTATGATCAGTCGAAGTTTACCTGCGTAGTGTAGAGTGTAACCATTTGAAATCCCAGCATAATAGTGAATAAATACTCATTTCGTCATCTCCTCATAGATCATTACTGCATGTGTGACTTGGCTTTCCACCGAGAACAACTCTTGTTGTCTCGTTACGCCCGCTGCTCCCAATGCCTTGCGAAGCATACTATCTGATCCCAGACGTTCTAGTGCGTCAGCCAGCATATTCACATTACGTGGCGGGAAGAGTAAGCCTGTCTCCTCATGAACGACAATATCAAGCAAACCGCCATGTCCAGCCGCAATAACCGGCACGCCCGCAGCCATTGCCTCAATTGCCACCATCCCACACGACTCTGGTTCCGTTGATGGAACCACGCCAATATCTGTACCAAACCACACCGGCCACATATCGTCGATAAAGGATAAGAATGTGAAGTGTGCATCCAAGCATAACGATGTAACTTGTGCTTTTAACTGGGCCGATAAATACATTAACCCAGGTGCTGTGTCTCCAATAATCACGAACCGCATACCCTCAATTCTGCCTCGACGTTGCAGTTCGGCTGCCGCTTCAATCAATAGCTCCTGACCCTTCATGCGGTTAATTCGGCCAGCCAACATGACGACCGTATCATCTTCACTTGCTCCAACTCTTGCACGAAAGGCTTGAATAGCATCCTTCGTTGGGCTTACTACTTCCGGCAACCCATTGAATACAACAACTGAACGAGATGCTAGGGAGGGTTGCTTCGACAAAAGCCAGCGTTCCGTCAGTGTCGAATTCGACATGACACGATCTGACAACATGCGAATTAACCTTGGGTAGCCCATACTCACGAGCTTTGGTGAAAGGATGATTTCGTGGACATGCCAGAGATGCGGCCTCCGGCGCATGAATGCCCAAATGGCCCCTGAAAGTACAGCTAGGGTATTCGAGTGAACCAATGCTACTTTGCGTTTTCCGACAATTTTGTCAAGCGCACGCATTCCGATCAACGTGCTCCACACGAGGCGGATAAGCCCGGTAGGTGTCATGATTGAACGACTAATTTTTCCAACTTCGGCGATATGCACCTCGACTCCAGCTACCTGTAGCGCAACACGTAGCGGCCCATCCTTTGGCAACACAACGATAGGTTGAAAATTACTCCTTGATCGTAAGCCCTGTGCGAGAAAAAGTAGCACCTTGTCTGAGCCGTACATTTCAGAAGATTGATGGACGAGTAATACAATTTTCAATCTTGCTTCCCCATTAGCTCCCGTGCATGAGCCAAATAACCACGAGAGTATTGTTTCTTGATCAAATATCGAGTTGGGGCTGCCACATCATTAGAAAGCAAGTGCTGTATGGGATACACCACCCAAGGAAAGATTGCAGAACGCACATATTTCATAACGTAACGCATCTTGCTAATGACCGTTTTGTCAATCAACGCCTCTGACACGCCCAGCCAATAAGCGTAATCCTCCATATATTCATGCTTAAGTTTATCGGCTATTTTGTGCCACACGATTGCATGCGGCGTGTACCAAACGCAATGCCCTGCATCCGTTATACGCTTAAATAGTTCGACTTCTTCTCCGCCCAGCAATTTGCTCCCTTTACGTCCCAACCTTGGATCGAATACGCCAACTTGATCCAGCACAGAGCGTCTGACCGAAAAATTTGCTCCCATCACTTTTCCGAGGCTACAAGGCTCATTGGAAGGGTCAAAAACACTCGCCAAAAAGGCATACTCACGTGGCAGCCAATCAGGGAGCGTCGCACTCCCAAAAGGCAGAACTCTTCCTCCGACTACACCCACATGTGGGTTATCGAATGGTTTTAATAGCTGCATAAGCCAATCTTCTGCCACCTCAACATCATCATCAAGGAACACCACAACCTTGCCAGCAGCAACTTCAACTCCCTTATTTCGTGCATGAGATAGACCCTGGCGGGGTTCGAAATAGACTTTAGTATTGTCAAGGCGCGCGGCATAAGACGCTGCAACAGCTTGTGTATCGTCAGTCGAGTTGTTATCAACGATGATTAGTTCGCAACGACCGTTTTTGCATGACTCTAATACACGTTGCTGCTGCAGACTACCTAGTGTTTCGCCGAGAAGGCGAGCACGATTAAAGCTTGCGATTACGATACTGCAAGCCAATGAGTCGTTGTTCTTCATCATCGTGTTGCGCCTTTGTTCGTTTTCCATGAGTCGAGATTTATGTTCAAAAGAGATTCCAATGATTCAATATCTTTCCTAAAAATTTCAAACAATTCCTGTCGAGTCTCACTGCGCATTTTAGGGATGGCGACGTCGACGTTCTGTTGGTTGAATAATCTGTAGACATACCGTATGCCAATACGTCTCAAGAAATCCCAGCCACCTATTAGCCCATTTTTTCTTGAAAACTGCCTCAGTTTGTCAACAAATAGCGCTAAGGGAACATTGGAAACAGCAACACTTTCGTTAGATTTTTTATATAGTGAAGAAGAAACATGGTCAGTGCTAATGTCAAGAAACTGATAGACATTTTGAGCGACAGCTTGCGCATTGTTTAAAATATCATCAAAAAGCAAAACCAATATTTGATCTCTTGGAAACGCAGTCAGCCAACAACTCAAATTTTCGCCATAAAACCCATGTTCGACATAGGTTGAGTTGTTTTTGATTGCCGCTTCAAAAGTCAAATTGTCACTCAATACAAATCCTTGCCTCACATTATGTTTGTGATTTGAATATGCACGCTCAACAGGATTTCTCAAAATGACAATTATTTTTGTATTTGCGTTATATTTTTTCAGTCTAACAGGGGCTTCCTTAGTGCACAGGTAAGATGGTGAAACTTCCCCGACCACTTTCCTATCGGAACTTTTGCAATGAAATTTCGATTCGTACCATTCGTACCCACGATCCCAATAATTGGAAAAAAAATCTAATTCTTTTTCACTACTTAGACATGCTTGAGGATGATCCTCCAATATGTCATATAACCACGTCGATGCACATTTCTGTCCGCCGATTCCAACGAAGTTAACAATGGCACTACTCATTTGATAGCCTCTCTGTCTGTTATAACTAGGTTGTTTTTATCATCGTATAATGCGACTCACGAATAAATTTTGAATTGTTGAAATGACGCGATTACAAATCTGTATTTATTCATGGCTTAAGGAAAACGATTGGTTTTGAATTGACGTAAAGCATCCAGTACATGCCGAAAAAACACAGACCAAGACGGGCGGTAAGTATCACCAGATAGCTGTTCCCTAAATTCTCTTGCAAACTGTCGACCATAATCTAACATCACCCAAAGATTCAGGCGCCATCTCGGTGGGTTATGATCTTCATCGAACATCTCGATTTGATAGCCATTGTCAACCAAGCTTCCACCAGAGATCCACTCCAACTTATCTAGCTTTTTCTTGCTAAAATGCGAACACCATAGGCCACTATTTTTCTCAATTTTATCTCGCCCCGGATTGGTTTTCTGGCGGCGACGCGTAACAAGCATCGTTGGTTCGTAAGGAATGTTTAACCACTGGCATATCTTCTGAAGTGTACGCTCTGGAAATTCGGTAAGCTCCTCGAATCTAATCTCCAGGTAGCGCCCCGATATGTTTTTGGACTGAATCCTTGCTTTCTTCAGAACTTCTCGCCAACGATAGATTGTAAGTTCTGGCGTTCTTTTCCAGCGGCGATGGAATGAAGCTGCGCAGTCTCTTCCGTCGCGAATAATGTGTATGAATCTAGCATTTGGAAATGTTTCGCTTAACTGAATCATATGCAACGCATGCATCGGTGTTTTTTCGCACCAACGAACCTTTTTCTCTCCCGCTTGAGCCGCTAAATATCGAAATAAACCATCAATGACACCGGCTACAGTGCGAGGCCAATCTCGCCAGCCTTCTGGAAGTTCAGTTTTTCCTGCAAGTTGAATTCCAATGCCTGGAATTTTGACTAAATCTTCCCATAGAGCCAATAAAGAAGGGTCATCATGTAAATTCCCATATTTCTTAGCATGCTGAATTATGTGGGGAATGACTCGCGTTTCATGTATGAATGCATATATCTGGGAGTGCTGTCCCAAGCAATCTGCAAGCATAGTTGTTCCCGACCCATTCATACCCACTACAAATATGGGAGCTGCTTGAGTGTCATGCGATTCGACAAGCATGTTGAAATCCTTAATTAATTGTGTTTTAGAAAGTTCAGAAATTTAGCTAAATGCGGACTTAATCGTGCCAACATGTCAATCTCTTGATTTCCTAATACCTTGAGCTGAAAACATAAAATAGCAAAAGAAAGCGCTATAACACCACTCGAGACAAAGATTCGGAGAATTTGAGTAGATAGTTCAAGGTGATAAAGTAACAACCATGCCAATGATGCTGACAAAACAGCAGCCATTACAACACGTGCTGCCCCAATAAAATCTAATCGACAAGATTGACCCAGTTTTTTTAGTCTTACCAATGCTAATATCGCCTGAAACGTTCCCAATAGTGGTACTGCGGAAGCTAGTAGCAGCAAGCCATGTTCCGGGTAAGTTTTCACCGCCCAGGCCAAAGGAATAACCCATAAAGCAGTAAGAACAGAAGTGCCTGCCAAGATCTCACTTCTGGAGATTGCATTGGTGTATGCAATCAGTATTTGCCATAAACTACCCGGCACTAAAGAAAAGGAGAGTAATACCAATACCCATGCCGTATCCACATATTTACCCCCTGTTAACAAGCTAACGAAGTCTTCTCCGCTTACTGCAAGCCAAGCTAAGATGGGTGCCAATACAATTAAATTAACCTTAAATACGATTGAAAGAATCGCTCCCAGTTTAGTGGTGCTCTCTCCCGCGGCATAGCGTCCGGCAACAGCGGGTTCTAGCATTCCCTGCGCCATGCTAGTTGGCATATAGCGCTGGATAACGCTAGCGAGCATTTGGTAGAAGCCGTAGCTCGCCGTAGCCATGGTAGGCAACACATTAGCGGCTAGCAATCGTAAAAAACCAGCACTCGTCGGCAAACTAGACAGTTTCTCTAAATAGTTGTGCCAGGCTAAACGAACGATTGGGTGTGCGTCATATCCATAGGACGTTTCGTTATCTATTTTCGTAGGTCGACAAAGCACGTGGTTTCTAATTGGAATAATGAGGACTAGGCATGACATGGTGGCGGTTAATGCGAAAACCCATAGCACTTCAATTAGATTGAGTGAGCCGTACCCCAATACCATAGCAAGCACCAATAGGAAACGCAGACCCCATTGGATAGACAGGCTAGTTCTGATCGAACTTTGAAGCATAAAGCATTGGGCCATTATCTGAAGCAGTGTATAAAACCCAAAGGTGATGGTGTAAATCCAGAATGCTAACGCAACTTGCTGCCAATCTTGCAGGTGGAACGCTTGCTCAAGCCAATCCGATAGTGAGGTTAGCGTTAGGATGAGCGCTATCAGCACAAGCAGTAGTACACGTAACGACAAAGCACCGCACAATAGTTTTACCAGTCTATCTTGAGGCCAATGAATCGCACCTTCGCTAGCAAAGCGAGCGACGGCTCGCTCTAACCCAAGAGAAACAGCAAGTAATAACGTTAACTGCAGCCCAGTTAAAGTGACATAATTAGCGTAATCTTCTTCCACCAGTATACGGACAAGAAGAATATTAACGGCAAAGCTAAAAAAAGCTGCGAACATCCGTCCAAGCATGAAATCATGGATACCTGTTCGGATATTATCTGCCGAATAGAGATTCATATAAGTCCGTATTTGATACTAATGAGCGGCATCCGAATCGCGAATCGTCCAATAAGCTAGATATCCAAGCAATAGGTACGCAAGCGTTTGGAAGGTTGGGTCAAGTACGAAATAGTTACTATGTAACTGCATCAGCGCAATTGACAAAATAGCAGCCTGCATTCCTTCAAACAAACCCATTCTCCCGGCATTACTCGAGTGTTTCTCAGCTAACCGCCGGGCTGAAAAAAAAGCAGTTGCAAGTATGCTAAACATAGCCGCTGTGCCAAGTAAGCCTGTATCCCACAGTAACGAGGAAAGGCTTGTTAAGCCAATCCCATAGCCTTCATATCGGGTAGACGCTAAGTTCTTAACAGACGAAAGTACACTTTCTGATGTTTCATGCGATGCACCCAAGCCATGCCCTATCAAGGTGCCTGTAATGTCATCGAAGCCATGTTGTTCTGCCCAAAAGGTAAGTACAGTTAAGCGATTTAATATTCTCCCTGCATGTCCTGTGTCTTCTAAATTGGTTGTGAGAGCAAAATCAATTGTCTCAAAAATAGTTCCGTCTTCGCCAAAACTGGCGGTATACGAGACTAGCAAAGCGATGGAAATTGTTATGGTGAAAATAACAATTCCCAGGAAGCGCAAAGGTTTGTGCACAATATCCCAACGGAATACATACCCCAAGCTAACGACGAGTAAAATAAAAGCAAACTTGCTTTCATTCAGGAAGAGCGGTGTTAGCAAAAGTGGTGTAGCGACCAGCAACACCCACCATTTGAGCGCTCGGCGTCGCCACATAGCCGTTAGAGTAGTGAAGCAGATCACCAAGAACATACTAAGCACCATGTTGCGGCCCCCACCATAACGTTCGGACCCCATTGTGCCTGCTACCACATCGAGAGGCACAACGCCGCTTCTCCATAAGAATACGCGTTCCGGGACGATATAAATATATTGCTGAAGTACAAAAGGCAATTGGATCAGGGCAATCAATAATACGAACTTCAGTGCGTTGTCTAGAGTGCTAGGCTGCCAGCGAAGTAGAGCAAGGCCGAAAAACAAACCCCACATTGAAAAATAAAGCTTGGATCCTTGAATAAAATTAAGGGCGCCCTGCCAATTGATGAGCGAGCTTACCAATACGATGCATAGAAAAAATAACGCCCAGCGCAAACTCCAAGGTAGCTGCAACTTGTGTCGTCGATCCCTCATGCTTTCCCAAAAAATATGCACGAGAAGTAGACTGGCAATGAGAGGTGGAAGCCAACGGATCAAACCAAAAGAAGGAAAATAGAGTTGAGCTAGGCCTGTGGCTATCAGAGACATAAAGAGGCATGAACCCAATAACAGAACGCTAGATGGGGCAATGACTAGCCCAGTAATGAGTATAGCGAACAGACCGCCCAACACAGGTATGGCAGCCAGCATGCCACTAATCAGAGCAAGTAGAAAAGCGAGTAGAATGGCTAGAACAAGAAAACCTGTGTGCGCCCTATCTCTGAATCCATTGAATGTGGCAATATTCACTTGGAAAATGAATTTGAAATAGAATACTTATCGCACACAGCGCCTGTTAAAAAAAGGCCTTGCATTATGTTTCCAAAACTCCTATTAGCCGGGCACGCTCTTTGGCTTCAATTGCTGACAACATATTCTGGATAAAAGCTTCATGTAGCTGATAGGATTGATCCTCGTTAATACCGATAGTAGATACACGGACCAACATACCATCAGGTACATTTCCAGATAAACCGTAGCGAATTTGTTGTAATTTTTGATTGATGCCGGATAAAACAGCCTTGTCACCCACGGTGACCCAATAAGTAATTGGTTCGTTACGGTTGCCTCGAACAGCTAGTATGCGCCTACTCGGCAAATTGCCATATTGCGTGGAAAGCTCACTAGCAATATTTTTCTTTATGGCGAATCCTTGTGCCAGGTAACAAACTTCTGGTTTATGTAATGCCAGTTGATCGCTTTGATCTCCGCCATAAGCAATTGAAAGCATCACACGTACACCTTGTGAGTTAACATAAGTTCTTGCCAGCGTTTGATTGTACAATTTATCAAGTTGGGCCTGAGTTTTCGAATCAACTTGCAGCGGTATGATCGATTTGTCGATTTTCCAATCATCAAAAGTTGATGGGATCAGTGTTTCTAAATTCAGTATATTCCGCTGATCCGCAATTTTATTGGTTGGTGTTACCACCGTGGTAAAAGCAGCGGTGGATATCATGAGTATGCTCAGCGTAATACTTGCGATTAATGGCTTTTTCATTGAGTTTCCTAATATTATGGATTTTGTTTAAATTCTTGCGGGAGAAACAGGATTTATAGGTTGTGTTTTAAAAAAGAACTGTAAAACTGAATCTACGCTTAGAATTAAAATTAGAGCGCTAATAAATAAGACCATACCGGCAAAACCGTGCATGAATCCTTGTCCTGCCGCATCACCATAATGATAAGTAATCAGCGTCAGTACAATGACGCGAATGACATTGGCGGTGAAAGAAATGGGTATGATTAGGATTGCTAGCGTGATATTACGTAAAGCTGAGGTATGCTGAACTAGGTTCAGATAAAACAATCCTAGCGCTTCTAAAGTCAAAAGCGTTTGTAGTCCAGCACAAGCATCTGCAACAAGTAGTTGATATTGCCCAATTTGTAAGATGACGCCATTACGGGCGATGGGATATTCTGCCCAAAACAAAATCTGTTCAGCAACGTAGGACACAGCCATTTTCATAGGCATGGTAAGGATACTGACCACTGGCCCGGGCAGCGGAATCATAAACAGCATAAAGAAGAAAGGAAACCATAAGACCTTAAGTGCCGTATGCCCACGCTTGATCAATAGAATGGCTGCTAGCATCAAAATAAAGGACCCAATCTCAAATATAAGGATTTGCTGAGAACGACCAATAATATAAAGTGCTAACCCGATAACAGAAATAAACCAGCCGATGCGAGAAGAAGGCTTGCCTTCGCTAAGTTCAATCATACGCGGCCATTTACGATAAATAAGCCAAAGAGAAAGTCCAAGAATGATGGGGCCGTGCATCTGCTCGTCTTCAGTCCATAATCCATTTGCGAGATCATAGAAAGTAGGGACATACATTGCTAACAGGCCCAACAGAACAGGCAACCATGTAAACATCATGGATTTCGGGCGAAGTGATTTGGTTATGATAAAAGACATAGACTGTGTAGTTATTTATAAGTCGATTAAAACAGTACCAATTAATTTAATACCATTACTATTAATCTCATCGTTAATGGCATTAATGTCAGCAAAGCGGGTTTTGTTTTTATGTATTATCAGTAATACACCCTCAGTACGAGCAGCAATTAAAAGGGCGTCAGTACTGCTGATAAACTCCGGAGTATCATATAAAACAATATCGTATTGGCTTACAAAATGTTTGTGAGCGTCAATAAAGGCACCACGACTTAACAGCTCTGACGGGTTGGGTGGAAGCGTCCCGGCAGTCAGAACAGTAAGATCTACGAACGGTTCCAGTCTTGATGTCACATTAGATAATTCAACACGCCCTGCCAGGACATCAGACAAGCCTTGTTTACTTTGTAAATTAAAAATATCGTGTTGGGCAGGGTGCCTTAAATTAGCGTCGACAAGCAGTGTGCGTTGACCCAATTGTGAAAAAAGAACTGAAAGATTGGCGACGAAAGCACTTGACCCGCAGCCGGAGTTAAGGCTGACGACAGTGATTGATTTTTTGTCCGTTGAGAACCACCGCATGATTAATTGACTGCGTACGGCACGCATTGATTCTACTTGAGCACAGAATGGCTGATAAGCTACCATTAGTTCCGGCGAATATTTTTGTTGTTCTGGTAATAAATAAGGATGTTCAAATTGATAGGCCAGTACTTGCTGAATATCAATATCCGAAATCAAGCCTAGTTGCCGGGCAGCTTCACCAAAAAGTATGCCGTTTTGTTTTTGTAACTGCAGTATTCTCTCTGTATCCTCCGGTGTAATTTTCCCCATTTCCAGAAGAATACGACCCATATGAAATGTATGAGCTTGCATAGGAACTGCAGATGGAATTGCATCAGGCTTTTCTATAAACTTTGTTTTTGGCGGCACTGACATACTTTTATACTTTGTGTGAATGTTGCATAAAAGGTAGGCGCAAGCGTAACGGTTTCGATTTGCGCCAATCTAAGTCGCCAAGAACAGGTGCCGACAATAAACTCGTTAAGTCTTCAGTAGTACGTATACGCCGATCAAACATTTCAATTAATAAACCAAAAGCTACACTGAGTAAGCTGCCTAAAAATACTGAGAGCACCATATTAAGAAGTAAGTTAGGGCTGTTATGCGCAACCGGTGGTGTAGCTAGGTCAAGTATGGAAACACTTGATAGATTGGAGTGGCCCTCAAGACTGGTTCTATTTAAATGATGTAAGGCATTTTCGTAGGCGTGTTGTGCACCTTCCACTTCACGTAATAATAGCTTAAGTTCATCGCGAGCCTGTGTTAAAGCGAGCACTTGTGTTTTCTGTGCTTCCAAGGCTGCACGTGTTTCCTCCTCACGACTGACTGCATTTCGAGAAGTCGATTGAGTATGTCTTGCCAGCTCCATTCGAAATTTATTAACCTGCGCTTTGATGCCTTCATAGCCAGGATGATTTTTCCCCATTCTTTGCTCTGCATCTGCCAGGTTAGCTTCAGCCTGAACCAAGTTTACTTTAAGTCCATTAATCAACGAATTGGTAACAACACTATGTCCTCCTTTGGACGTATCATTATCATTCTGTTCAGACCCCATTATTTCGGCTTGTGCTGCAACCAATTGACTGGAAAGTTCATTCAATCGCCTTGTTTCTACATCAAGACGATTATCGACATCAATGATTCCTTCTTCCTGTTGGAATCGTGACACTTTTTTCTGCGCCATATCCAGTCTGTCGCGTAATACATTAATCTGGTTTGTCAAATAGGCAGCAGCTTGTTGTGACGGCTCCACTGTAAGTCGGATACTCATTTCTTGGTAGGCTCTGGCAAAAGCATTTGCCATCGTCGCAACAAACGCTGGGTCAGCGCCTTTGAAGTTAATAGTAATCATGTTACTCGCGCGCGAAGGTTCAACATTAAGATTTTTAAGGAATAAGGCTGCTAGCCAGTGACGGATGTCGCCTTCTACGCCACTGTCTTCGAATTGCTTTCTGACGCTTTGATTCTGATCCATCTTCAGTTGATCCACGACTATTAGAGCGGTCCTGGTACTTGATATGACATCTAGTTGTGTAGCCAAAAAGCCAGACGTTAGTTGAGTGGGCAAGGTAAGCCCGGTAACAGGATCAGTACCTTTATTTGTTAATAACACGGTCGCGGTTGCTTTGTATGATTTTGGAAGTAACATGCTAACAACTAAAGTCGTTAGTATTGTTACAAGAAATACAAATAAAACAAATTTGTAGCGGGCTAGTAAAATGCGAACAAATTGCAATAAATTCATTGAACCCCTTAATCACTCAATAAGGCATGCCGGGTTTAAAATAAACTTTCCTGAATATAGACAACATCATCCGGTTGTACTAAATCATCTGGTTTAACTTTTATAACTTGTAAAACGCCTTCTCCGTCCCGACGTTGTATACGAACACCACGTTCGGTGCCACGCTGATTCAATCCGCCGCCAACAGAAAGTGCTTGCACGACAGTCATGTTAGGTTCAAGTCGGAAAAAACCAGGGCGTTGTACTTCGCCATATATATAAAAACGGGGAGCGGATTCTACATAAATAAGGTCTCCGCTGCGTATATTATGGTTCACGCTCATATCACCGGAGCGTATCATTTCAAGTACATTAATTTCTTTTTTAACAAAGTCATTATTTTGTGCACGTATCAGAGTAACAATGTTACCGCCATCTGGGCTAATTCCACCCACCATGGCAAGCACATCGGTTAGACTACGTTGGCCTTCAATTGCATAGCGGCCCTGATTGCGAACAAAGCCGAGTACAGATATTTGTTGGCTATTTACTGAAAGAGTGAAGATGCTGACTTGAGGTTTACGCAAAAAACCACCGTTCTCTAGCAGGCCAGCTATCTTTTTTTCAGCCGCAGTAGGTGTCAGACCATCAATGGCTACCTCGCCAAGTAATGGGAAAGTTATTTTGCCTTCCTCATTAATCCTTGTTTCAGTGGCAAGATCAGGATTGCCATAAACAAATACTTTCAGTACATCACCTGAACCAAGCACACTATGCTTTATATCTCCTGGATCGGCGAAACTTGCGCTGGTGGTTAAACATAATGAGAGTGCGCAAATGATTAATCTAATAGCTTTCATAATATTTTGTTGTCATCAACCCGAAATTACTTTAGCCCTGTCATGCCACGTTCGATTGATTCATTATGCAGTAAATCGCCCGATGGATTATTGTCGTCAGTTTCAGTCGTTATCTGAGTTGTTGGTTGGGGAGTGGCTTGGTCAACACTGTCTGCGGAAGCGTGAAAATACTTAATTTCTGCAGAAGAACGCAAGCGCGCTATTGCTGCTTCAGCGGTTTCGCGGCGCTTGTTGTTGAGTAAATGCATTTCAATACGTGCCTTAGCTACTTCAGCGGAAATCGGTTGTTCCTCGATAACATCAATAGAGACCAGTAAATCGTCTTCATTCTCACTGATGTGAAACATATCGCCTTTTTTCTGTTGCTGTAGCCTTGCGCTCATTTCTCGCGGCATTTGAGCTGTATCGCGTGTTATCTCTTCATGTAAATATGGAATATTATGTTTATCTAACCACTTCGTGACATCATTCAGTGATTTTGCAGCACTAAATGCTGACTTTAGTTCATCGTTATATTCATTCTTAGCAAAGCGAACGATGCTTAAGTTATACTTTTTACGTTGAGCAAAAAATTCTGGATGGCCTTGGTAAAATTCATTAACTTCAACAGGAGTGGGATTTTCAATCTCACTGGCAATGTTTTGTAAATACGCTTGCGCAATAATTTGTGTTTTAGCACGTGTGATAGCTTGCATGACATGAGGCGTGCGATCAAGTTTATTGCGTTGTGCTTCTGCCTTCATTAATTGGCGGTCGACTATCGATTCCAGTAATTGTTTTTTTACACTTTCAAGCTGCTCAGGTTGTATTTTGGTACGACTCAATTCATCATTTAGTTGTAGCATGGTTATCTCTTCACCATCCACGCTAACCAGTGCCTGGCCAGGCTCCTTGTCTATTTGTTCACTGCCACATGCAGACAAAACTACGACAGAGCCCAATACTAAAGCGCCAAGCAAAATATGCTTGTAAATTACAAAGTTTTTTTTATTCATAAATATTTATGCATGTAAGTAAAAGTAAGATATTGAATTAATTTTATTTTATAAATTAGGATGTTGAAGAAATTGGGTCAGCTGAAGTTTTGCAAGAGGATTAACTTTATTGATTTAGATTTCAGAGCTACAAATTCCTAAAATTAACGACCAGAACTATTTTTTAATTGCCCATTATCTCTGTTTGATGATCACATTTCAATGCGACAATATGTCGCGGCCTATATATTTAGTTCGCTGTTAAAACAAAGTGAATATATTAGAATTTAGATAACCGTGTTCTTTGAGCGGGGGGGCACTAAAAGCTTTGTATGAATATTAACTCAGGAGTATTTCCTGTTTAAGTTGATCCCGTAATTCGAAAAGAAAAAAACGAAATGATCAGATATTGTTTGTTAATGGAAAGCTGAAAATTGGCAGAAATGTGTTTTTCATTACGCCAAATAAATGGTTCCCAATGGAAATTTGTCAGCGTTGAACGACATCATAAAAAATTTAGTGCGCATTGTTCCTGCGCAATACGACCCATGCTGTGCGAATAATAATCCACATATCCAGCCACAATGACCAGTTATTTAGATAGTAAAGGTCATGTTCGATACGCGCTTTCATTTTTTCAAGCTCTTTGGTTTCACCGCGCCATCCATTTACCTGGGCCCAACCTGTAATTCCAGGCTTCGCTTTGTGACGCATCATGTAGCCTCTAATTAGCTTGCGGTAAGTTTCATTGTGAGCTACAGCGTGTGGACGTGGGCCGACAATGCTCATTCGTCCTTGCAATACATTAATGAATTGTGGCAATTCATCTAATGATGTGCGCCGTAAAAAAGAGCCAATCTTAGTAAACCGCTGATCATTTTTTGTTGCCTGTACGACACTATCGCCATCTTCTGCGACAGTCATGGAGCGAAATTTATATACGACAATTTCTTCTCCGTTATCACCGTACCGTCGTTGCTTGAAGATGATGGGGCCTGGAGAGGTTAGCTTGACGGCTAAAGCAATACACAACATTAGTGGTGAGAGTAAAACAAGGAAGAATATGGCGAGTATATAATCACTAGCTATTTTGACAACACCATCAATACCTGTGTGCGGCGATTGGCTGAATGAAACTACGGGTATGCTACCTATATGATCTACACGAGCCTGAAGCAAATCAAAAATGTTGGTGTCGGGTAAAAAAAAGATAGAGATGGTGGTGTCTGATAGCTCTTCTAAGATTCGTAGGATTCGCGGCTGGGAAGACATTGGCAGGCTGATAAAAACGATATCAATTCTATTATTCTTAATGTAAGAAATAATATCTTCTGTTTTGCCAAGCCGTGATCCGTAGTCGTTATTGATTCGATTTTCCATTCGATCATCAAAATATCCGCGATTTTCGATAAATAATAATGGCTGCATTGAGATATGCCGCAGTATTCTTGAGCTGATATCGTTGGCTCCAATAATTGCTGAAAAACGTAGTTTACCTCTGCTGCGTTGGATGCTGATGATTCCTCGCACGACTAGATGACTTACAATAAGCATGAGTGGGGTAACGATGATCCATGACAAGATAACTTGTTTAGAGAAATGTTCTGAAAATTGGGTGACATGACCTAAAAAAAGCAAAATGGCGACAATAATTATCCAGCCTGTTATTGTGTCGCGTATGTAAGCTAACAACACGCCACGGCGCCAATTATGATAGAGGGAAGTTTGCTCATAAACATAATTGGAAATAAAAAATACAATAATGATCAATACCAGATATTGACTGGTAAAGGTTTCGTCGTGTATCCAGATCGACAGTAACAATAAGCTCCAGATTATAGTGGGGTCAAATATATACTTAAAAAAAGCGACTATAGGTAAATCGTTTGCTGTCATGGTCTTCCTAAAATATAACGAATACTAATTGTTGCGCCATTGGCATTAAAGCCTCCCAGAGGTGAATTCGTGGTCAGGCTATTATGTAGGGCTGAAGTGTTGACTTCAATGCCAGGATATGGCGCGTAGGTTAATCCTATTGATGCAGTGATAATGTTGTTATGATTGCCGCTGGAGTTTTGATCGGTAAGACGATCAAGTTTTTGCGAAAGGTAGGAAAAATTTCCTGATATCTTTGTTTTTTCGGTCAACTGCCAGTTCGACGAAACAGTCATTCCGGTTATAACGCTAAAATTTGCGTTCTGGCTTTGTATGGCGACAGTTTCTCTCCTGCCACTCAATGTTAAGCCGATCTTGCTGGTTGGTTGCCAGGCATAGGTTAGTCGTGCATTGAGCCCGCTAAAATCATTGGATGAAAGGAATGTATTCTTTCTTTCTACCCAACCACCTAGGAATTCAACACGTGATTTTCCGGTTAATAGCCAATTAATCTTTCCTTTGATTTCATTTTGATCGTAATTATTTTTAGTAAATATTTCATTTGATATTTGAATTGGCCGCGTGAATTTTCCCTGAATATTGCGGTATTGAATGCCGATTGTACTGCCGCTGCTGGCCACATAATCAAAGCCGCTTTCAAACCTATTTTCTATGCGATTCTGGAATTCTAGTAATCGATTGTCTGATTTAAAATTGAAACGTGTATATTCTCCGTGCAATTTCCAGCTCGGATGGAAACGCCATGAAAAATTAAAAAATTCAGTTTGTCGGGTTGTTATGTTTTTTATGGCGGGTTGAAACAAAAATGGTGCTTGCCCCTTATCAAACTTTGCTCCCATGTTTCCTTCCAAATGATTACCTAAAAACCAATTCCAATTACCACGCAGGTCGATGGCTGTATTGTTGATGTGATGGAATTTCTCAAATCGTGTGTGGCTCCAATTTCCATTGGCACTTAAATGCTGCCGGCTAATTCTTTTGTCAAAAACGGCCCCTCCTGTTAAACGATGAGAAATGTCGAATAAATTATTAGTGTTAATACCCGGCAGATCCTTAGCATTTATTTGGTCGCGTATGCGCAATATATTGTCATCTGCCAGCATGGTATAGCTCGCATAGGGGCGGATCGTTTTGCCGACGATGGAAGCATGGGATGGGTGACATAAAAACAGCAAGACTGCGGTGCTTGCCAGATAAGTTTTTATTTTATTTTTTCTTAAAAGGCACGTAACAATATTTCTTATAAGCTTTGATTTGCCGATGTTGCGTATTTTATAAGTGAATTCGTTAAAATGGTACTGCCTCAAACTCTGTTGTTTAAATGATGTAATTATCAATTTGATCGGACACAATTAATATCTGTATCTATGGCGCGCGTTTTACTCGTAGCCTAGATCGCGCATGGTTTTTAGAAATGATTTTTCAATTAACGGATTTAAATTAAACGATTTATTGGCTGTCGTTGGTTGTAGGGTTTCTGCCGCATATTGAAAAAATTATGTGTCATTTTCTGTTTGTTGACCCAATTGATCAAACCAATGATTAATTGAATAACAGGTCTCCCAACCATCACGGGTGAGAAAAAGAAATTTGGCATCAGGAAATGTCCCCGTGTCGTTAAAGGCCTACCTGCAAACAAAGCATAGCTCACCAAACCGACTCCAGGATTTCCAGGGCCGCGCCCGGGTGTATGAGGAATCAATTTGAGTGATCATGAGTTATTTACTATTTCTCCAGCTGCGATTAAACGTAATACATGCGAATTTTTATAACGGACCTATCATGGCCTGTTTTTTCATCTTATAGCGAATTGTAATTGTATAAGAATAGTTGGCAGTATAAGTGCGGCAATTTGTCACATTGATATTAATATGTAATTTAGGATAATGTACTAGTTGCGAAAGCTACGTTTGTCGTAAGGCAGGCACAGAAAGCTTTGGGTCTCGTTAGTTGGTTTGCGAGACGGCCGGGTTGCCTCCCAGGATAATTAATAGGGAGTATCTGAAATCAAAGAAAGAAGAATTATTTTGGCTAGATTTCAGATCGCTACGTTACATTACATGTACGGTGTCGTGTCTAAGGCGGGCATTAATGCTTCACTGCTTTAAAATACAGTGCTGTATAAGTGATCTTTCTATTTTTTTGGAGATAAGCAATGCCTAAAATTAAAAATACCATGTTGGCCATGTCAGCATTACTCGTCGTTTTTCATCTGGGTCAAGCGCACGCAGATACAGTAATCATGGATTTTGATACACCTCTAATGCCAGCGGCGGTATTTGGTGGGTTTGGTGGAATCCATATTGAAGATGGTTTCGAAACGACTTCAATCGCTTTCAACGATCTAGCCAATCCTACCAGTCATATTCATGGTGCACTAAATTTGGGTACGGGTAGTCGTGTTTCGCAACTAGAAGCGGATGCGGGTGGTGCCATATTCAGAGCCACATCGGGCGACAATTTTGCCTTTACAAGTTGGGACATGCCCACTTTGGATACAGCTGTTACCACGGGTGGGGTCTCGAATTTACATGTCGTAGGTTTTGATGATGGCGCACAAGTTGCTGAAACAATACTGACTAGTGCGGCTGCTGGGACGACTGTTAGTTTTGGCGCAGCTTTTGGTAATGTCGATCTGGTTGAGTATTGGTTTGAGTTGCCAGGGCGAGGTGAAGATCCAGCGGCAGGTGTTGGTTTGCTAAACTTGCTTGCCGAAGTCGATAACGTGACATTTAACGACGCTATTCCAGCTGTGCCTGAGCCAGAAACATATGCCATGTTACTCGTGGGACTGGGGCTAGTAAGTTTTGCCGCTAATCGTCGCAGAACTCATCACTAAAAATCTTTTTTCTTTCTGTTATTAAAATGGCCCATGTACGGAAGTTTTCTCGGCATATCCTTCTGCTGTTGAATGAGTTTGGGTTTCGCTGACTTCTGTACATGAATCATTGCCGTTATGACGAATAGCGGCAGCAGGAAGATAATAGCAGGACATGTAACGTACCTTATAATCTAAATAAAAAATTGGGGAAAGAATGAAAAACTCAATTAGTACAATAGCCATAGTGATGTGGCTCAGTTTAAGTAGTGGTGCAGCGAACGCGCTCTCGCCCGGCCCTATAGATTCAGATTTTATCGAAATTGGCCCTGTCATTAGCGCCATTTTTGGGAATGATTCGGTTACATCGCCATTTGTTGACCACTTTACATTCAATGCAACGCCTCCTATATTAGGCCCTGGCGCATTGAGTGTGGTCAGCGATTTCAGTTTCAGTCCCGTGGGATTCGATGTTCATTTCGATTCCATAGAGTTATGGGATGTTACTACTACCACACTCGTGGCACCTGGAATCCTCACTCCCGGCGGGGTTGCAGGCTTGGCAGGTTTTACAGGATTATCGTTCGGACACGATTATGACATTGTCCTGACGGGGGGGCTAAATTCTGGACATACAAGTGGTGGGTATGCTGGAAGCATCACTATTGTGTCCGTTGTTCCGGAACCAGAAACATACGCGATGTTATTGGTAGGATTGTGTCTAGTTGGTTTTGCAGCACGGGGCCGGCGGCTGCGGCTGTAACAAGAGCCTCCGCTTTGATTACGGCGGCTCTTGTACTGCTGAGTATGTTTGAGTGTGAAAATAAACGTTGAACTCCGTTGAGGAGACAAAATTATCGCTATGCGCGCCTACCTAGAAGGCAACGACCGTATGCGAGTCGGCATGCAACTACATAGTGCCTCAGTTACCAAAGCACTCAATTTCGCAACCAATTTGATATCCGCTGGAATCGAAGTTTTTCATGAGAGCAGGCCTGGTACATGTATCGGGCCTATTTTCAAATACTTAATGCAATATGTGCCGCAATTGGATGCATTTATTCCTCTAGATTACCTGTATTGCATGGACGGTAACTGGGATATTAATTCACATACTTTCAGTCTGTTGGTTTCGGCCCACTAAAAAAGCTGGATGCGAAACCCACTTTCTACTGTTATTCATAAAGTGCTGCAGACTTTTTACACCTTATTTTCCTAGTTCGCGCCGGGATGGTTTTATGCCAGTGATTTTCGTTTGTCATCATTCGGGTCATATCAGCTCTGGCGCGCAAATTAGAAAGGATGTCAACAAACGGATTAGAGTGGATAGCGAGTTTTAATATACATTCCACCGGGAAAATTTGAGGGTGAGACGGTGATGACGGCTAGGTCGATTTTATTTTACAAATATTGCTGTGGTATTTAAGTTCTGAATTTATTTTTGGCTTGGAAGCTCAGCTATATAATTATATTAGGATGAGCTCCTGTTTATACAGGGAGATAGATATGTTCTCTATAAATAAAAAATTTAAGTTATCCGCTTGCGCTGTGATTGTAACGCAGGCGTTTCTTTTGAACCAGACGTATGCTGCGGTTATGGATTTCGATAATCCACCAATGCCAGCAGCCGTATTCGGCACTTTGGGACAGTCTTACGCTCAAGGTGGTTTGGAGAGTACGTCCATTGATTTCAATGATCCAGCCGCGCCTCCAACCAGTCATATTCATGGTGCGGATTCTGGTGGTAGCCGTGTTTCCCAGCTCGAGGCTGATGCCGGTGGCGGTATATTCAGAGCTGTAACAGGCGACAAATTCAGCTTCCAAAGTTGGGATCTTGTGACGTTGAATACGGCCATATCGACTGGCGGAGACTCAATTCTTCATGTCGTTGGTTTGAAAGATGGCGCACAAGTTGCGAGCGCAACACTGACAAGTGCAGATGCAGGAACGACGGTAGATTTTCTCGCACGTGACAGTAATTTCGGTAATGTTGATAAAGTCGAATATTGGTTTGCGCCGGCAGGACGAGGAGAAGATCCGGCATTAGGTGTTGGTTTGCTAAACTTGCTTGCAGAGGTCGATAATGTCACTTTTGATTTAGCTCCGGTTACACCGACACCGACACCGACACCGACACCGACACCGACACCAGAACCGACACCAGAACCGACACCAGAACCGACACCAGAACCGACACCAGAACCAACACCAACACCAACACCAACACCAACACCAATCGGCGTTATGGATTTTGAAACGCCACCAATGCCTGCAGCCGTATTCGGTACGGAGGGAGGGTTTTACGCGCAAGGTGGTTTGGAACACACATCCATTGATTTCACAGAAGGTGAGCCAACAAGCCATATCCATGGCAAGTCCGGTAATGGGGGCCGCGTTTCTGAATTAGAGGGCGACGCGGGCGGCGCCTTGTTTAGAGCCGCAACTGGCGACAAATTCAGTTTTGAAAGCTGGGATCTTGTTAGCTTGAGTCCGGCCCGAGCGGGTGGTGGAGAGTCGACTTTCCATGTCGTTGGTATGAGAGATGGTGTGAAAGTGGCCAATATTACACTGACAAAAGAAGAGGTTGGAACGAAGGTAGACTTTCTTGCGCGAGACGTCAATTTTGGCAATGTTGATCAAGTTGAATATTGGTTTACGCCGCCAGGACGAGGTGTTGATCCAGCAGATCCGAAATTTAATCAGGGGTTGTTTGGTCTGCTTGCCGGTATTGATAACGTGAGCTTTGATTTGCAGGCTACGACGTTGCCAGCCCTTAGTCTCACCGTCAGCGCCAGTCAGACGAGCTTCTCGACTGGTGAGAGTTTGAAGCTCGATATCGGGGCTTCCAGTCCGGGTCTACAATCCATGGTGGACGTTTTTATGATCATACTCATGCCCGACGGGGATAGTCTGGTTTATTTCACCGATCTGGACGCAAACATAGCATTTGGTAACATGTCAAACCTTGCCGGCTTGACGCCGATGGCGGCCTCCGTCGACATGACAGCGCCCTTCGCGGCAAACCTGCCAGATTTCTTTACTTTCAATTGGACCGGCCAAGAATCGGCTGGAGGCTATGTGGCCTTTCTGGTGATGGTCAAGGCCGGGTCGCTGAACGACGGCAATCTCGATCAAGACGACATTTTACAGATTGGCAAAACTGAATTCTCCTTTAACCCATAGCGTTTTGTTTTAATGACGCTCGGCTTTGAGTTTTATATTTTTACTCATAGGCAGTGCCATATCGTATGCGTCAGCTAAAGATCTGCTGGCGTGTGCGAAAATTAATCTAAAGAGGAATTAATTGTGCAAACTAAATTTTTAAACAAAGTTTTGATAACGACTTTCATTATCTTCACAGTCGGTTATGCTGGCATCAGTAGCGCACATACCGCGGGTGCAATTCTGGGTGCTGAGAGAAGTTTTACCGCTGTGGCATATGTTAACTGTTTTGATGATGCAGGCCAGATAGCGAATAGTTTGAAGGCCAGAATCAGAGATGATTCCCCGCCAGTGCCTGGCCTGCTGGTAAACCTGCAAATTTTTAAGAATGGGAAGTCAATCGTTATATCTGATACGGTTTCAGGTGATGCAGACTATTCTCCATTCGTTAAATTAGTGAATGGTGGTGGTGAATACGCGATATCGGTGAATAAAACCGATGAGGGCGCTAGAGCATTTGTTATAGAATACCATTGTAATTCTGCCGACGACAGTCATGTCGGGACAGATATTGATGTGACACAATTTGGTTTGCCTTAATTAAAAATTAAGCCATGTTCTGACGACGGGGCGTTTGTCTGAAAGCTTTGGTCCATTGGGCTAGAGCCTTTAAACTTTAAACAGATGGGAGCAGAGATTTTTTAAGTCTGTCTTCGACCACAATGCTGGGCGAACAAAAATTCTGGAGAATAATTTGTATGCCCATTAAACTTGCACTGCGTTTTGTTTTGCCATTCGTTGCTTGGAGTTTGCTTTCTATTTCAACACTGTACGCAGCCGTTTTGCCAGAACAAATTGCAGTTATTGTAAACACACAAGATAGTCGTAGTGTAGAAACTGCCAAGTACTATCAGCAAAAACGAAATATTCCCCCAGAGAACATCATCAAGGTTCGGTTTCCTGTTACTGATACGATGGACAGGTTTTTGTTCAGCGCGATAAGAAAGCAAATCATATTGTTAACCCCTGAACATGTTCAGTTTTATGCTTTAGCGTGGACACAGCCATATCGGGTTACCTGTATGTCAATAACCAGTGCCATGACATTTGGATTTGACCGCACTTTTTGTGCTGAGGGTTGTGCATCGACTGAGCGTAGTGAGTATTTCAATGCCAATACGAGGACACCTTTCGTTGATTTTAAAATTCGCCCGACCATGATGCTAGCAGGTAGCGACATTCAACAAGTAAAAAACATGATCGATCGAGGGGTTCAATCAGATGCAACCTTTCCAGAAGGCACTGCTTATCTGATGAGTACAACTGACACAGCGCGGAACGTACGGTCAAGAGCTTATGATGCGATTATGGCGTTGTTGTCCGATCGAATAAAAATTGAAAAGATTGAAGCTGATGTATTGAGCAATAAAGAAGATGTGTTGTTTTATTTTACCGGTAAGACAGAAGTAGATGATCTGGAAACCAATCACTACTTGCCAGGTGCCGTTGCAGATCATCTGACTTCAGCAGGTGGTGTCTTATTTGGTGTTCGACAGATGAGTGTGCTGAAGTGGTTGGATGCCGGTGCAACAGCAAGTTATGGCACGGTGGTTGAACCTTGTGCTTTCCCACAGAAATTTCCTAACCCGGGTATTTTAATTGAACGTTACACACGCGGTGAATCATTAATCGAAGCATACTGGAAAAGCGTCGCCTGGCCAGGGCAAGGTTTGTTTGTTGGTGAACCATTAGCTGCGCCTTTTTATAAGCGTAGTAATTGAGAGTGTCTCTAAAAATTCAGAGTTCGCCCAAATGTAAAGTGCGGGAAAAATTTTGTAGCGCGGCATATGATTGATGTAAGCAAGAAATTTTTCCGGCAACGCAGCAATTGAGATGAAATCTGGATTTTTAGAGGTGTACTTGGGTCAGTATTTTTCTATCGTTTTTCAAGTAACATTTGCTCGTATTGTCCGAGTATTTTGTTCCAAGTAAAAGTGGTTAGGTGACGCTGTCGGTTTTTTTGCTGCATAGACTGCAATAGCGTTACATTATTCAGCAAGTATTCAAAGGTTTGCGCGCATTCACATGTATTGGAAAAGTAGGCATTACTATCGCCTGCTACCCATCGGTTAAAATGGTTGTCATGTGCCAGTACCGGGTTGCCTGCACCGAGCGATTCTACTAGAGACGGATTGGTGCCGCCAACTTGGTGGCCATGAACATAAAGACAGGCATAAAAACGTAACGCTTTTACCACTTGTTGGTCATAAATTGCGCCGGGAAATATCACTTCGCTACTGGCGATGGCAAAAACTTGATCCCGGTATTTCGGGTTGGCTTTGCTAAAATCTCCCAGTACCACCAATTTTTTGTTACGCTGTTGCTCAGAAAATGCCGTGACAATCTCCAAGATAGAGTTTTCAGGCTCGGGGCGAGCGATAACAATTATATACTGCTGAGGCTGCAGCCCATACGGAGCTAGAAGAGCCACGTCAGCATGATTAATAACATCTGCACCATATGGGATCATACTTATTTTATCTGGATGGACACGGGTTGCAAGATGATTTTTTATTTCTGGGTGATCGGCTACTAGATGGTTGGCAAGTAAACACCCGGCTCTTTCGTTCAAATAAAGCCACAGTCTAGCAAGCGTTGACCACTTATTACGTTTCCACTCGAGACCATCCATATTAATAATATTTTTTTGTCCCCTTAAACGATAAAGTAAACAAAAAATGGCTGTGTTATAGCCCAAAGTTAATATACGATCTTGATGACGTGCAGCATGTAATGTCGTTTTCCAATCAAAAAATATGGTACCTAGTGCTCCTTTATTGCTGATTGGGAAGTGTATGAGCTTAATACCTCGCCATTCGTTCTCATATCGTAGGCTGTCATCTTCATCCTGACAGTAAACCGTTACATCCCATCCTTTCTCAACTAAATAAAGCGCAAGGTGTTCGGCAAACGTTTCAAAGCCGCCATGTTGCGCGGGCACGCCCCGAGTACCAAGTATTCTTAAAGTTTTATTTTGATTCATGGAAAAGTTATATTACGGTGGATTTGTTCCAAGATAAATTGGAAATCCTTGCGGGAAATGGAAAATTTAAGGTTGCATTGCACTTTGTCTGAATGACATCACCCTCCGACATAGCCGGAGGGTGATTTAGCGGATACTGTCTTGTTGAGCGATATCAATGTTATTTATTGACCCAGACAACAAGTCAGTATGGTGATTTTATCTGCGATTACATTTACTGATACGCTATTCTTGTAAATAGGTGTCAAATGCTTGCAACGGTTCTGTTCTTCCTTCGGCTCCGACAGCTGGAATCATCAAGAACTCATCTGCCGCAAGTGAGTTACTAATGAAGTGAGCGTCATTAATTGACACATTATCACCAGTGTGGCCGTGTGGAATAATCAACTCAGGATGATCAAACGGCGCTTTTTCAAAACGCACACGCTCATCCGTTAAACTTTTTAGAAAATTGAGTAAGTCTACGCGCTGTTGTGGCAGAAACCGCAGCTCAGGCAGTGAAAAAACCTTACCAAAATCTTTTGCGTCCGTTTCGAAATTACCGCCTCGAATGTAGAACTCTAATACTTCGTCTAACGTAGCCATGCTACCGTTGTGCATATAAGGTCCGGTCAATTCGATGTTTCTTAATGATGGGATTTTATATGAACCGGTAGCTGCGCTTAAGAAACGCCTTCTCTCTGGTTTTTCCAACTCTGCCAGTGCAGCATCGACTGTTGGAATCAATGTGCCTGCTGGAGTAAAACAATCAACCGTATCTTGTTGCTGTGATTGCAGTCCATCCGCGTGTGTAAATAATAGAGCATGTGGTTCGTCACGATCTAGTGCAATAGGTGTATCCAGGTCACAAGGTCGGACATCTGCTACATAGGGGTCGACCACACCAGCTTCATTGCCTGCTAAAAGCTGCATATATTGGTCGGCAAATGATAATGGATTACCAAATGGATCAGTGCCGCCCAAGCCAGGGTCGTTTTCTGCTGGTGTGACACCAGTACCGGAAAAACCGGTATCTTGAAACATCATGCCAGCGTTTAAAGGCGTATGGGTTACAACGTTGGTGGTACTGATATGAAAAGTGACATTGCCAAATGCTTCTGGGTTGATTTTTTGTAAAATACTGTTTGTTACGACCGCTGATGATGTGAAGTTGGGGCCGATATGACAGAGGGCGCAATGCGCATCACGAAAAATGTCCATCCCGCGTTGTGCTGATTCGCTTAAATCAATAGCGTCGCCATCACTATTACGAGCACTTTGGTCAAAAGGTGAATCATCGGAGATTAAAGTTGATTGGTACATTTGCGTTGCAAGCGCAAAGAACATGGCAAAATTTGCTTCAGCCTGCATATACGGTAAGCGGTTTGTCGCTGAGCTAGGGGGCGGCGCACCATACTGGCCGCGGCTGAAATTAGACCAATACTTCGGACTGAATGCTTCCATGATTAATCGAAAGTAATAAGTATCCAATCCCTGCTGTAAATTGCCTTCCGTGCTGTTTGCCAAGTCTCCAAGCACACTGTCATTCCAATGCACGTTTTGATGTTCTAACGGTTTACGATACAACAGTTTGCGTCCAAGATCTGAAAAAGTACGGTCATTGCAAGACATTTCGACGTTGTCTACAGGAGGGGCGACCGATTGAGAAGCAAGCGAAGAATTGGGCAAGCTTAAACGTTCTTTGGTGACAGTGCCGTCGGCATTTTTTACCCATACGCCAGCTTCTGGGTCGCGGTCTCCCCAGGGGCTACTGCCATTAAAAATATTGTTGCCACGGCCGTCCCAAAAGTTACGAAAGTTAAAAACGGAATTAATGACAGTTGGTGTGTTACGTGGCTCAACTCTGCGTGTGCCTTTTGCCCCAACATGAAAAACCGGGTCGGCGCTACGATCACAATTGTCGTTTTCTTCATGGAACCATTCAACATCATGAAAGGTGCCGCCAAAAGACCCTGCGGAAGAAACCACGTCATCGCTGTTATAAATGATATTACCCAGGGGATTAAGTGGGTTATCGGTTTTAAAAAATGGGAAGTCGCTTCTTTTCAAGTCTGAATTTGGCCCACGCGGGGTTCCGTCGCCTCCCAATGAAAATTCCGTTGACAAGTTACTGTTTCTACCGATTGGTGCAATTTGGTTTTTGGTGCGCCGATCTGCGCCGGCGTGAAAATGGCAGGTTGCACATGCCACGCCGTCACTCCCTACATTGATATCCCAAAATAAAGCTTTGCCTAGCTCAATGGCCTTTTCTTTGTTAATAATAATGGGGTCATGACCATCAAGCAAGCCGGGCACTTCGGGTACCGGTGCATCTTTCAGGGATGTAGGAAGCGGCCCGAAACCAACATGCGCTTGCAAAGCTGAGCCGGTAAAAATCGTAAGGCAAACTACCTTGGCTATGGTAATTATAATTTTTTTGATATTGTTAAGCATGATAATACTCCATACTGATCGGCATGAACGTCAGAATATTTTGAGTGCAAGCCGATTGGGTTCTCTTATACACAAGATTAGCCGCAATATTGTGTGAAGTTCATGTGGCAACTTAGTGCATCATTTATTTTCGAAAAAACAAGGTGATTCCAAGAAACACTGCTTTTCTGTTGCCGCTTGAGCGTTACTAAGCTGTTGCTACATTCAATTCTTTTTGTTGCTTCTTCAAACGCCAGCCAACAAGTCCAAGTCCTGCCAGCAGCATGGCCCAGGTTTCTGTTTCCGGTACTGCGCTGACGACCAAATTAAAATCTCCACCTACTAGGGAATGATCCGTTCCGCCAACATAGACGGTATACCAGCCCGAGGCCAAGTTATTGAACGAGAGTGACACTGAGTTTGCCGTTGTGTTACCCGTTACGCCATTTTCAAAAGTATTTGTGAGGCTCACGTCATGCGCGCCGGTAACAATATTTTCACCCCAGCCAGTCGCAGCAGTAGAATTAAGGTGCGTAGGGCCAGAAACGGCATAACCTAGGGTTTCTATCGTATTGCCGCCTGCTCCATCGGCCATCCATAAAGTACCTGTATTCCCAATGACGCCTGTTGCATTAAAAGAGGCTGGTGTTAAAAAAAATCCTGCTGTACTGGTCTCAAAACCGAAAGCTGTCGTTCCACCGTCAAATTCCGATCCACCGGTTGCCCAGACTGTAATACCTGGCGCAAGATTCGTATCTCCGAGAACTGATACAGTAACATCGGTTACGTCATGATTCATGAAAGTGTACCAACTACCAGTGTCACCCCAGGCGGAGTAATTGAAATTTGGATTGTTTGAATAGGAACTTGGCAGAGCAAAGCTAGTTACGGTTATAGCGTCACCTGAATGAACGTGATTAGTGTCATTAAAAGCATTAATTGCTACCGCATCAGCCGTATATGCATTTGTATTGACTAGCATAGTAATAGTTGAAATTGTTATTGCAATCAGCACGTTTGTCTTCTTGCTGTTTGATTGTGTAGGCATTTTTTTCTCTTAAAAGTAGCTTATGGCAAGAACACAGACAGCACTGTCAGCTGGTTGGAAACATGCCACAAAACGAAATCGAGTGTTGCATTAGTAGATGATGGTCTGAAATCGGTTTGGTACTAAGGGTACATTCCGAACAGGACACTCCACATGATTTAGGGGAGGCAGCTCGGCCATCTCAATCTTGTGTGTAGAGACCCGCAGCTTTCCGGACTTGCTTTGCAGCAAGGGTGGTTTTCTAGATAGGTATTATATAAAGAAGTACTATAAACACAATGCGTCAAATTGTCGCACCTCGGGTTGTGGTTTTTTGAAAGCAATTAAATGTAGTTAAAAGCCAAAAAAGGGAATGCTTCGTAGAAGCATTCCCTTTTTCCATGATTAGTGGATTAAATTAAGCTGGAAGCATATTCGGCTCATTTTCCTGCTTTCTTAAGCGCCAGCCAATAAGGCCCAAACCTGCTAGCAGCATAGCCCAGGTTTCTGCTTCTGGTACTGCACTAATAACCAAGTCATATTGTCCGCCAGCCGATGCATGATCAGTGCCACCAACATACACGGTATACCAGCCCGCAGCCAAGTCATCGAATGCAAGTGACGCAGTGTTTGCACCAGTGCTGCCAGTTACGCCACTCTCATAGGTGTTTGTAAGGCTTACGTCATGTGCTCCAGTAACAATATCTTCGCCCCAACCCGTCGTCGAATTCAGGTGTGTAGGGCCGGATACCGCATAACCCAAAGTTTCTTGGATATTGCCGCCCTGACCGCTGGCCATCCATAAGGTACCAGAATCTCCCATAGCACCGGTTGAATTAAATGAGTGCGGTGTGCCCCATCCTGCCGAACTGACTTCTCCACCGAAAGACTCGGTGCCACCGTCAAATTCTGTGTTACCTGATGCCCAGACTGAAACGCCTGGTACAAAACCCGCATCTCCGAGTACTGATACAGTGACATCACCTGCATCATGATTCTGGAAGGTAAACCAAGCGCCCGTGTGAGCCCAAGAGGAATTACTAAGACTTGGGTTGTCTGAATAAGAGCTTTTCTGGCCAGCACTAGAGAAGGTAGCAGAGCTACCCGCATGGAGTTGAGCTGTATCATCCATTGCTGTTGCACCAGCTGCATATACATTGGTGCTGAGTAAAGCGGTAATAGAAATAATTGTTGCTGGAACTAGTATTTTTTTCTTGATAGAAAATGTTAGCTTTCGCATATTTTCTCTCCTTATGAACGAGTTTTTACTTAATGAGTGCGTCATCGGCTAGATAAAAAAAGAACATAAATAAATTAGCTTCGGGCGCATCGCTTGTGAATAATGAACTGAAATCAGGTTGACATGTTTCTTATTGTCAGTTGATTCAGTTTCTCCCCATCATTCAAAGGAGGCAACCCGGCCATCTCAGTAAGAGACCCAAAGGCTTTCCGGACTTGCTTTGCAGCAAGGGTGGCTTGATCGTTGTTTTGTGTAGTAGTAATTATCCTGAAAAAAGCTGAGATAACAATGTGGCAAATTGACGCATAATCGCTAACAGTAGGTCATTGAAAATGACAAGCTGTCCGTGTTTTTTGCACTGGATCAAATTTCAGACAAGTGGTCTATATTTTTTGATCTCAGGCACTGTTCACCAGTGTCGTTGTTATACACAAGAGTAAAATGGATAAAAAAACCTTTTCATTGTGTTTTCTCTTTTTTATTAACAATCGCACAACTTATAAATAAATTATGTTTGTATTTCAGTTGCTTGAGGCGATTTTTAGTTTCCGGCCTGGGTTTATAACCTGCGTAGACTCATCTCTATTGATTAGCCAACTATTAAATGACTCACTAACCTCCGGATGACAGCTTGCTAGATCGACAGTCGCTTTTAGAAATCCGATTTTGCTACCACAATCATAACGTTTTCCATCGAATCGATATGAATAGGCTTGTTCTTTCTTCAACAAGCTAGCGATTCCGTCGGTTAGTTGAATTTCACCCTGAACGCCAGGTTGTTGATTTCTGATTTCGTCAAAAATGGCGTTGCTTAAAATATATCGTCCAACCACCGCTAATGTGCTCGGTGCTGTTTCTGGAGAGGGCTTCTCAACAATATTATTTATTGTCAGTAGGCGAGGTTGATATTCGCTGCCAC
>JAJFJH010000354.1 GCA_021774155.1 Nitrosomonas sp. | reverse complement strand
CGTCGTTGTTCCGGAATCAATCAGAGACCCGCTGAAATATTATGAAAACAACACTTCCAAATCACGAACCCTTGTCCAGGCGGCAGTCAATTGTGGTGTTGACAAGTTCATATTTTCTTCCACAGCAGCCGTTTACGGCCCGCCTGAAAATTCAGAGCCGGTTCTTGAAAACACTGTCCTGATCCCAATGTCGCCCTACGGCTCGTCGAAACTGATGACTGAAATGATGATCCGCGATGTGGCAAATGCCCATGATCTTCGTTATGTCATGTTGCGCTACTTCAATGTTGCAGGCGCCGATGCAGCTGGCAGAGTTGGCCTGTCGACGGAAGGCGCTACCCATCTGATCAAACTGGCCTGCGAGGCAGCACTTGGACGGCGGGATTTTCTGGAAGTTTACGGCACCGATTACGATACCCATGATGGCAGCGGGGTCAGGGATTTCATTCATGTATCCGATCTTGTCAACGCCCATTATTATGCGATGAATTTTCTGCGCAGCGGTGGTTTGAAGTTCACCGCCAATTGCGGCTACGGCAGGGGTTATTCTGTTCTGGAAGTGATCGATGCAGTAAAAAGAGTTTCAGGTTGTGATTTCGAAGTACGCCTGGCGCCAAGACGTGAGGGTGAGATCGGCTCCATAATTGCCAACTGCGACCGGCTCACATCCCGACTGGGCTGGACACCCAGACACGATGAACTGGACTATATCATCGCCACCGCTCTGGCCTGGGAAGGCAATCTGATCGAGCACCTCAAACGCGCCTGAACCCAATGTGAATTATCATCACACCCGACTTGACGTGGCCGGTGTTTCATGGTGTATCGCGTGTTGTTGAATGAGCCTGATCCAGGGCTCTGCAACGGGCGTATAGCTCAGCGGGAGAGCACTTCGTTGACATCGAAGGGGTCACTGGTTCAATCCCAGTTACGCCCACCATATTTTTCAAAGACTTAGTAAATAATTGGGGCACTTCGTTGTTTGCCGGTAACACGTAAAACGTCTAAGCCCAGGGCATTATCAAGCGCTGCTGTTATATGTCTTATTAAGTATGGAGTTGTGCTTTGCATAAACCCGCTCGACCATTCGTGTTGATGTAGGTCCCATCAGCCCGGCAATCTCCCACATCGGAACTCCACGCTGTGCCATCCAGGCTGCCGCAATACGACGAAGGGTGTAAGGCGTAACATCTAGCTGTCTTGAATGTCTTGAAAGCTTCTTGCAAAATCTGAGCAAGCGTCTCGCCCAATCCAATGCTTGGCCTGCGTTTTGTAGATTGCCGTCTGCCGACTGGATTGAGATGGATTATCCGCTGACCAAAATTCACCTGCAACCATTGCAATTCATACAGTGCTGAGAGCCTTGCAGCTGTGTGCTGAGCGAGGATTACATACAATTTCAGCCGATACATATGGCAGCATGACAACAAAAGCCGAACTTCATCCTGCGTCAGCCAACGCTGCTGTGGTCCATACTGCCGAGGGTCAGGAATGTGTGGAAATGATTTCATTACACCACGTTTATGAACCCGAGACAAAGCTGCACGCAGAACGAATAATTCCCTGGTGATTGTTGCATCAGAAATGCCTTGGCTGGATTGCTTAACCACGCACAACAATCTGACGAACCGCATCCTATTTGAAATCATCACTGAATTTAGCTCTACCCATGCTAGCCTCCTTGCCACATTTTTGGGAAAGAAGGTGTTTACAATTCCAGGGGTTATTTACTTAGCGCAGCCTGCAATTTATCCCATTTTATATGACGACGGACACGATGAGCCAAAAACCCTCCTTAAGCAATTATCGCTAAGTTGTTCCAGAGGCGCTGATGTGAGATGTAAAGCGGAAACTTCTTCAACTTAAGGCCGGTATGTCTAGCGAATCTAGCCCATCAGATTAAATTGAACACCATACAGAAAAGTTCACGTTCCGTCGTTATGTCGAGTTTGTTGTAAAGCCGGTGTTTATGATTTCGAATAGTTCCCACGCTTACGTTCAGGCTCTTGGCGATTCTTACGGCGGGTTGGCCCTTCAGGATTTGTTCAACGATTTCCAATTCGCGAGGGGTAAGTTCATAAGTCCGGGCAAACCTCCCAACGAGATCGTTTGACGATAGATCAACATATCCAGGAGAAATCTCTTCTATGACAATTGCCTTGCCACCAGGAGCAACAGCGTTTTGCATATCCAATGGTTCCCAGTGGCAAATCATCTGATTATTTAGCGAGTCACTTCCCCGGGGCTTCAGGACGGACATTTTCAATACTTTCTCTTCCTGAGAATTGTCAATAATCGTAGTCCAATTCTCGTTTCGAAAGCGCGGCGTGTTGTCCTGGTCAACAATCATTAGCGCAATCTGGCTATCGCTTAAAAAACCACCCAACCAGCCGAAAAGGCATTGATCCACATGGCGCGTATGCAGGTGTTGGAGAGTTGGAAAGATGAGTTTCGATTTTGATATGTCTGATTTCGAAAAACACCTTTGCGAACGGTCGATACAGATAGCCGTTCGCACCCCGGCTAAAGTCGGCAGGAGGAAAACCATTTCATCACGAATATTAGCTGTTCTGAACATTTCATCGTAGAAATACGTATCTGTACCATCGCTGCGAAGCTCATCAAATGTGACGACCTGCCTTGAAACACCGTCGCGAACCATGCGCAGGAGAGGATCGATCCTGTAGTAATTGGCCAGATAGCTTTCGACTGCCTCTTCCGTCATCGCGCAATTCACCAGAAACAATGGTTTTGCATATTTTGCGTATCGAATAACCAGAAAGCGTTCGGAATCCAAAAACCGGGCTATGGTTGAGGCTAGAGTTTCATAAAATCTAGAATCCCCGATCGCATCAATGACATCGCCAAGACCGATCAGCAAATCAAGACTGGGATCACTTTTTGCGCGCATTTTCTGTTGGCCTTTCCCCGAAACGGGATTGTCGAGAGTATTCCCAACATTGCATAAGCCTATGGCACATTCACAATTTTTTCAAATAAGATAAAACTCCACCATTATTGCTAGGGATGACGAAAGTGTACCCCTATTATTGCAGCCTCCTCGTCACTCTCCAGGCATTTGATAACAAAGTTAAATATCCAAGCGATAAGTCTAATAATTCGATCCAAAGTTATAATTGTCACCATTGCGCTTCAAACCTTTTAAGTGCTGTTTTTGGCTAAGTTTGAAGAACATCGGAGTTCTACTTTGCCCACCAGACACGAGCCAGCACATCGCATTGTTGAAATGACCACGACGAGGGCAATTTCTTGCGTTCAGACAGTACAAGCCGCGCTTGAGCGAATTCCCGATATTCAGGCAGCACTCAATCCATT
>JAJFJH010000353.1 GCA_021774155.1 Nitrosomonas sp. | reverse complement strand
TTTTTCAAGCGGGGCTTACCGTGTCACTAATTCAAGTTGGTGGCGGATGGCATTCACCCAAAGGTGTGGGGGCTCGGATAGTTTTTGGTCAAGAGAGAGGAAGTCGGCGTTTGTGTCTTGAAAGCCGAGTGAATACATGGACGAACGATCTTCATCCACTTTTATATGGAGGCGTTGGTTTCGAAAAAGCAAGGCGAGATGACTTGCGGAAAAGTTTACAAGCAGGAAACCTTCTTCGGCATCTTGCTTGAGCGCCATGCGACTTTTGAGTAAGTCATGCCCCTGCAATCCTGTGAGTACTTGTGGTGATGCTCCCAGGGCATGGAGTAGTGTGGGGACGATATCCAAATGTGACGTACGCCCATCTCTTTCTCCTGGAGGAATGTTTGCCCCTTTGATGGTCATGGGTACCATTGTTTGAATATCTGACTGTCGGCTTGAGTGAAGCCATGTTTCATCATCGTAGAATGATTCGCCATGATCCCCTGTCAACACCACAATGTTTTTCTCGGGGTCCAGATTGACCAAGAGTTGTGCCAGCCTGTCATCAAGAAATCTCAAGGCATTGTGATAGCGATTGAGCCAGGCTTGCCGAAATTCTTCGCTGGCTGGCCCACTGTCTTGCATGGCCCCATATCCTGCCCTCGCATAACTTCCCTTTGAAAGCGATGCTGCTGGTTGAAAGTGTTGAAATTCAGCTGGGTATTTATAGGGGAAGTGCGAGGAGTTCAAATGAACCACAAGGAGTTGAGGGTTTTCATTTGATGACATTTCTTGGATGCGGGCTAGTGAGCGCTGATCTCGTTCAAACCATGTCCCTTCTTCATCAATGGTAATTTCGTCGAAATTCCATGGGGAAAGATACTCATCCATTCGCTGCCAGTTCATACTGGTTCCGGCTAAGAATGTCGATCGATAGCCTGCCTGCCGCAATGTCGCCGCTAACGCTGACGGGTGTTTGGCATCTAGGGTTGCTTGATAGGCCAGCGGGCTACGACCATAGAGAAGCGCAAAGAATCCTAAGTGTGAGGTATTGGTGGAGGCGTAGTGATGGCGTAACTGAAGCCCAGTCTTGGCCCATGCCGCGACCTTGGGCATCCATTGTGTATCAAAGGAATCGTGTCGAAGGCTTTCAAGGACGATCAAGATGACATTCTTTTTCTGATTGAGCGGCAATTCGATCGTGGGTTGTGCCGAAGGAGCCATGGCCAGTTTTGGCCCGTACTCTGAGGCCAAGACATCCAGGCCACGGTTAATTTCACGAAGGACTTCGGAGGGATCAGCCAGCAATCGCTCCTGAAGGGACGTGAATGGCAACGGGATCGGCAGTGCTTCAGTTAAGCGCATGACTAACAGAGGACGTTCAGTCGACTCCGCCAGGTTGATTGGTGTTACGGCTAAGTACAGAAGAAGACCCGTGAGGGCAGCCGTGAATATTCCACCCATGGCAGGGAATCGGTGGGGATAACACTTGGCTATGATAGCCTTGATTAACCGGAACATTCCGATGATGAGAATGAATAATACGCTTAATATCAAAAGCAGAGTAAAGACAAGCTGCCCACCACCACCCATTGCCAATGCATCACTGTCTCCAAGGTATTGAAGGTAGGTTTGCACGTGGTTGCCGGTGACCATCAAGGTATAGAGATTGATTCCCAACCAAGTAAATGCCAGACCACTGGCTCCAGCAGTTACTCTTTGTGCCCATTGAGTTTGCCTGAACAGGATCAAGATGCCGCTGAGCGTTAAGACGGGAACCATGAGGAGTAGAGGCTGATTGAATAACAATCCGATAAGGATTTGGTTATCTTCTGCACTTAGCGCTAGAGCCCCCCACCCTTGGTTTTTGGAATACACTATCTCGGCTACAAAAGTGTAGAGCAAGGAAAACAGAAGGACGTTCCCTACCAATTCTAACCAACATTGGATGCGACTTGGCTTCACTTGGCTTCCGGTTTCTTTTTCTAGCATTCCTACCAGGAAAGTATTTGAAGCAATGGTGTTTATCATAATGAGATCGAGTGTTTATGCTCCTGGCTCTGGCGCATACCTTTCAGGAGCTTTTCTCACAGGAAAGAGTTTGGGCAATGAGCTTTTCACGAATCCCAATCCCATGACTTTTTGAAAAAATGGGAGAAACCAGTAGAGCATAAGAGCGGTAAAAAAGAAGCCGGCCCCTGCCAGATAGCTTAACCCAAAGTGAGTGATATGCCAGGAGAGGGCGGTACTGGTGCCAGTAAGCAAAAGAAGATGAGGCCACATCAAGAGTATATGCCAGCGTTCGGACTTTCCGATCTTACTGGTCACCGCATAGGTTGGTTTGTTTGGGCGAAGGGCTAATGTCACTGCCCATAAATAGACCGGAAAGAGAGACGCCCAGGCTTGCAATGTGGAAAAGTTTTTTTGTGACATCAAATACGCCAACAGTGCTGGAAAGAACATCGAGAGTGATTTTAAGATGAAGTACTCTTCTGATGCTGGAATGATATAGGTGTTGGTGGCCAAGGAATAGGCCAATACCATCATGACGATTGGGATGGAAAGTGCAGACACCAGATATGACCATCCAATTTCGAAGTAATGCAGCCGTTGTTTAAGGTGTAGGCGTGTTTCCAGTAGCGGGTTGTGCTTGAAAAATATTCGGAGGGCATCGGCTGCCCATGTCCCTCGTTGTTTATAAATCGTTGGAAGGTCCATCGGTGCTAACCCAAGCGTGAAGCTTTTATTGACGTACACTGTTTTGAATCCATGAATATGGAACACGTAGGAGGTATACAGGTCCTCGACCATATTCCAGGTTTGGAAATATCCTATCTGTTCCAGAGCCGATCGTCGATAGATGACTCCGGATCCACAGGAGGTTGCCGCATTGTCCGCATTTTTTCCTGGGAGGACGCTTTCATAGTACAGCGGGTCATGATTGAAATCATTGACCGGCACATTAAATGCCTGACGCGTTGCGACGAGTGCTACTTCTGGTTGGTGAAAGTGCCCGAGAAGCCTATTCGCGATTTGGGGTTGGGTGCTATGATCTGCATCGATGACAAGGATAAATTCGCCTGTCGAGTGCTGAAAGCCAAAGTTGAGATTCCCCGCTTTCTGATTTTTTCCTTTATCAGGTCGTGAGAGATAGGTTACCCCGTAAGTTTTGGCAATTTCGGCGACTTCTTCTCGACCCAAGTCATCTAATATATAAATTCGCTTGTGGCGGTACTCAATCCGGGTGGCGGCTTGAACGGTTGTTCTGAAAAGATCAATCGGCTCGTCAAGGACCGGGAGGAATATATCTAGGCCTGAGTTGTGAGTTGGCATTGCATCGCCAATATGGCGTTGGGTCCAATGATTGATGGTCTTGAGTATGGCGAGTGAGACGAATAATCCATCACAGAAAAATACGGCCAAACCTGCAGGATGCTCCAGCGAAAACCCCAGCCAGACAATATAGGTGAGGTTAAGAATGACCGCTGCAAGGGCAATCAATTTATCTATGGGTTTCATCGCAACAATACCGCATGAGGTTTGAACGGACTTCGGGCTTTTTCTAGGGTGTCAGCAACAAACATGCCAATCATTTGGAATTGAGTGATGGAGGTAAGTGAATTAAAAGGGCGTGAAGGGGGGTAGCGTAGTTTCGACTAGTCTATCGGGGAAAAGGGCAGGGGAATTCAACGGTTGTGCGCTGCATTTTTTAGGAGGGATTTAGAAAATTCTCATTTCTTGCTCCATGTGAGGGCATTGAAAACGTCAATATTATGACATGAACTGTCAGGTCTACAGTCTTTGTTGTTCTTGCACTGGGAGAGCGGAATGGATTTTCTTTTCTTTAATTAACAAGAGGGGACGGGGGAGGATTATTTAAAAGTGGTAGGAGTTAAAAAAGTGGACGCTACCCTTTTTGGGAAAAAGAAAAGACCCACCGGTTTGAAACCGTGTGGGCCTCTCCTAAAGGAAGATTCGCCATAGTTGAAGTCTCTCATGGAATTGACCCCTCGTCTATTCCTCAAAGGAGGCATATCCAATATCAAAGAGAACTTTTTTAAGGGTACCTCTAAAAACTGTCCTTTTCCGTGAGGGCGGCGTCAGCTGCGTACTCAAATCCTCATGTATTCGCCCATACACTCCGGTTTTCCGTGCGCAGCTTCCTTGCCCTCACAAAAAATGCCTAGTTTTTAGAGGTACCCTTAATTTTTTTTACACCTCAACAAAAACCACAGAAATTTTGTCTTTGTATTTCAATCTTATTTTTATCTCGACACCCACAACACCACATCACCTAGCATTTGATCCCACCACAGTGTTGCGATGAGTAGGGTTAAGGCTGCATACAATGGCATCCACCGCGGTGAACTTAAAGATGCTACAAATAATACTGGGACCCAAAACCAGGGTGACATTAAGAAGGCTTCCCATTCCATCTTCCAATCATAAATGTTTCATGGTTTGGACTTAATACGGAAAATGGCGTATTTCGCTGGCGACGATTCAGGTCATTTTGCTGGGGCCTGTTGAATAATTCATGCCCCCGATCATGAAGTGCTCGCGAGACGGTCTACAAGATCAGTTGGAGGGAATGTTCAAAAAAGTTCGTCCAGCAAGGCCGCAGCCGTTTTGACGCGCGGAGCGTACTCTCAGTACGTGAGCACGACAAAGGGGCGAGAACGCCGCTGGCGGCTTTTTTCAACATTCCCACTGTGGTCTTACGAATCTTCTGTTTCATGGTGTCTACCCTGAAATTCTAACCGTTCTTCTCCTCTTGGCCCCTGCATCCACACGCCGTCAGCTTGTATGCGAAGCACGGAAAATGCCTCCACGTGATCGCCCTCACGAACGATCTCCCGGTTGATCACGGCCACCCGTGTATTCCCCTCCATCGAAACAGCTTGAAGTTGAAGGTCCTCAAGATCGGTATCCGGTTCAGGCAAGGATGGCTCTCTCGTGTGGTGATTCCTGCGATCCTCTTGACTGCCTGACCAAGAAGCCACCTGAAATGGATCTCGTGAAGAGGTCTCACCCCATCCAACCATTTCCTTGAGCAAGCGAGATCCCCCTTGTTCCCCCTCAGAGGTCATTACAGTTTGGACCCGTTCCGATTGTGTCAATTCGGGTATCAGCGACGACGGTGCCGCCGGTTGAAACTCAGGCCCCGCGTCAGCGGATTGTCCCCACAGTGGCAACACCACTTGCACAAAGACGAACAACAAAGCCACGACACTGAGCCCTCCGACGAATAACGGATTATTCATCAGTTTTCTCATGCAGATCCTTTCATCCACACCTGTAGGTGAAAAATCACTTGTTGAACACCTGTCCCCTCGCCAGACAACAGCACCTCTTTGACATCCACTCTGGGTTGCCCTTCATCCAACAATCGCAGAAGCTGCAGAGTCGCATCATAGGCCCCCGCACGTTCCTCCCGAAGGAGAATCAATCGCAGCGGGACCATCTGTACACCTTCAAGACCCTGTCCGGCCAACGATTGCTCTTTTTCCATAGAATATTCCATGTGAAACCCAAGCGTCCGTGCCCTTTCTCCAAGGCCTTCCAACCACCCGCCAACTTGCTCAATACCTTGCAACAGCCTCGACTCAGCCAGGATGACTTCCTGCGCGATGTGTTGCTGAACACCAGGATCCCATTGAGACCGAAGCGCGGCGAGTTCCTGATCAATCGCAAAAGCTGAGTGAATGGTGGATTTGGCTTCCGCAATCAGAGACAGACGGACAGTCAGCGACCATCCAACTAGCAATAGGGAAGCACCAATCACCACGATGACCAACATACGGTCGCGCTCTTGAACGGACAATTGCCTGATAGGTTGCAGCCACGACAGGTTCATAAGATGCTCCCCGACACATCAAATTGGCTGATACGTTGGCTTGCGGTTCGACTCCCGACGCCTTGAATATGGTGCGCCAAGTTATCTTGCCAGCTCTTGGACATCTTCACCCGATATGGGCCCTCAACTAACCGGCGTTCCAAAAGCTTCAGCGCCTCCGTTCGAGCGGAAAATCCTGGAGGCGCAGTCCCTCCCAGCTCAATATCCCATCCTGCACCTTCCTTCACGACCGATACCCGAGTGAGGACTAATTCCTTGGGAAGGACGTCAGCCAGATACCCTAGAAACCATCCCGCCACCGGAGGCTCGCGATTGGTGACAATGGCTTGTGCCCAAGCCCGTTGCGAGTTCCATTCCTCAATCTGACGCTCTAAGGTGACTTTTTCTTGATATTTGCCTCGAACTTGATCGTGGACCGTTCCAGCCATCGTTTGCCCTTGGACCACCAGCGCTTCAATCAGACTCGTCGTACTCACGGACAAGCAGGCCAGGCCCGCCAGCAACGCCACG
>JAJFJH010000352.1 GCA_021774155.1 Nitrosomonas sp. | reverse complement strand
AACCTTTATGGCCATATTAATGTATCAACAATATTTCAGTGCGATCCAGTTAATTGCCGCACTATTGACCATACCTATTTTGATCACGCTGGCAGAAGCTTTTTCACCGCATACCTGGGACAGCCCACTGATATACGGGGTAGGGGGTGTTTCAATTATGGGTGTTTTTTATGTTTTTTGATTTGCGTCAGATATTAGGGTGAATTCAAGCCAGCATAGGATGGATGCAACCCATTTACCACCTTATTTTAATTTCTAATGGCATTTAGTCTTGATGGGTTACACCCAACCTACACGCTTGGAAAATGCCTGCATTCATTCGTTCTGATCACGATATTGCTTGCAGTAATACGATTAGACAAAATTGTTGTTGCTTTTATTATTTCGCATTGACCGGAACAGCCCAAGAGAAGTCCGTTTTAGTTGCTCCGCCAAAATAAACAGGGTCACCAAAATCGATAGGCTGCTCATAAGTTGCCGGATAACCACCGGTTTTAGGTGTGTCTACAGTCGCCGTTCCATGACAGGTCACGCAATTAGAACGCAATCCGTCGGGTATGCCTGAACTGGTCTCCAGGTACGGGTTGAAACAAACGTTCATATCGCCTTGATTATCGGGTTTCGTGGTTTGCGCGTAGGCGCTACACATGTTGTAGTTGGTCCATGGCGCATTGATATTAGCCGTTCTGTCTGCGCCACTGCCAGGGTATGCGTCCGGTGTTTCCTGCCCTCCTTGCCACCAGAATGTTTGCCATGTCCAGTCACTAATTTCTTTGGTGTTAACATGCATAGCCAAGAAAACCATAAAGTCACCTGCTTGTGCCTGTGCTGTCTTGGGCGGATTTTGGTCTTTATTATATGCAGCTGCTTCGTCCGCCGACATTTTGAAGTTGTACAACATATTAATACCGGCATATTGTGCATTGGCAACATCGTTGCACCCGGGCGCCTCAGTGCGGCCAGCATTATCTAATTGCTCCTTTGTAGCTGGCTGCAAGTTGTTAGTAACGGCGTTGGGGTCGATTAAAACACAGTGCGTCCATGTGGTTGGGTCAGGGTGACAGTTTGTTGCTGGCTGACCAGGTTTAGGATGGCGTAACTCATCGACAGATACACCGGCACAATTTTTATCAGTACT
Organism: Nitrosomonas sp.; assembly: GCA_021774155.1. Lineage (GTDB taxonomy): Bacteria > Pseudomonadota > Gammaproteobacteria > Burkholderiales > Nitrosomonadaceae > Nitrosomonas. Next base: position 6,619 of record JAJFJH010000352.1, on the reverse strand, counting down.
ACTATTCGGTCCTTGCCAGAATGGTATGGCGGTTAAACCTTGAGCACGTACCCACATGAGTACAGGTTTGAGCTCCAGCGCAGTATTCGGCGCATCGGCTACCTTCCGATCAATAATGGGCGTATCGTCCCAGGTTCCATTCAGCGCATTCAAGCTGGTTTTGCTGGTGTAGTAAAACTGTTCATCTGGCGCATTTGGAGCAGGGTGCCCAGTCAATAGATATTGAACCATGGTTGGGTCAAATTTGTTGAATCCCACTATGCCAGAATCCACTTCACTTACTGCTATGCCTTCTGCCACTTGAATATGAAACAGTTGGCTGGGGTCTTTGAACTCACGCGCCGGCTTTGTATTATTTACATTCGTAGCTCTCGCACCATTTTCAATCGGTGGGGTTGTGAAAACTTGCCCTGTAGCAAGCCAGGTTTCCCAAATGGGTAGTGCTTGCCCTTCGTAAACCGATGTCGAACTTGTAGTAAGACCTGCCCACAAATTCCACGAATGTTTGCGCATTGCAACAATATCATTTGTGTCGGCCAATGTTTGCAGCGCAGCGCGATCAGCAGGAAAGTCAAAGCCCGGTGGTATTGGCTGCGGCGTAATCGCCTGCTGTATGAGGGGTTGCACTTCAGATGAATCGTCCGCTATGCTATCAGTTGGTTCTTCTTGACAACCTAGTACCGCGATGGTGCTAATGAATAAAGCAAGTGAGTGTATTCGTGTCATCAGAGTAGCTCCTTGTAGAACATATAAAAGGAATTCTTGGCGTTGTAGGAAAAAAACCGGCTTTCTTCTACAAGAAGGAAAGTACGGCAAGTTTAGTAGGCTGTCAAACACACTAACACTCTCTTTACCGTCCGACTAACTGTCTCATAACACACATTAAAATACTGCGTCTACTTGAACAGACGCATAGTGTTCACTTCAATATGCCTGGAGCATTCAACAAGTATGTCTAAAGTCACTGTTGCCCCGTTAACTTCTATGCGAGGCGGCCTGATTCAACCGTCGAGCCAGCTCCTGACAAAATGCCAGCGTACTGCCGGTGAAGCCCACAATGATCAGAAACGGGACTAACAACAGACCGACATGGCGGTGAATCACAATAAAAAAGTGGCGCAGCTATGTTTTATCAAAGGAGGTAAGGACGAATTCATCGTTCAAATGGCTACATCGAATAGCGAATCGAGCCAACAAAGGTGCGCGGTGCTCCGACATTAAGAGAGAATCGATCGCCCAGTGTGCCGCCATACAGCGTACTGTTAGCCAGATTGTAGGCATTCAGTTGCAGACTCAAACGCGAATTCATGAGCTTTGGCTGGTAGCGCACCATAGCATCAACCCGCGCCTGCGAAGGCAAATAAAAGGTGTTTTCCGGATCACCCGCGCGTCTACCTTGTGCATAGATGCCAGCACCTACACTCAGACCACGTAGTACCTCACTTTGCATGTCATATCGCGCCCACAAGCTGCCTGATTGTTTCGGAACGTTCCACAGCCGGTTGCCCTGATTGTCTCCTTTCGTTACCTTGGCGTCGGTGTAGGCATAGGTCAGGATAAGGCTTAGACCATTGGTAATCTGGCCGGAGATATCGACTTCCACACCTTGGCTGCGAGCTTCACCGACAGCGACCGAAAAAGGTTGTCCCGGTACCCGAAGCGATAGATTCTTTTTGGTCAGATGATAATACGCGACATTTGAATTTAATCTTCCATCAAAAAGCGATGTTTTAAAACCGCCTTCAAACTGTTCGCCGATTTGTGGTTCGAGTGTATTACCGGCTACGTCAAAAGCCGTATTTGCAGTACCCAGAGACTGCACATAATTACCGAAAAACGACAACCATTCCCACGGTTGATACACGATGCCCGTGCGCGGGCTGAAGCGTGCATTGTTGACTTTATTAATGGCCGCGCTGGCATCTGCAAGAGATTGATCTACTCCGAAAGCGGTGCCTACGTCGCGCGAAGCCCAGTCATAACGCCCGCCTCCCATAATATGCAACTTGTCAAACAACGTAATTTGATCCTGAAAATACACGCCATTCCATTCAGTCCTCGAGTCAATAAAGAAATTATTCGGCTGCAAAGCAAGGTTGAAGTTATTGTAGCGCGGTCGGAAAATATTAATTGAACCAGCATCACTAATAATTGACTTAACTTTACTAAAGCTACCATAGTAGTCCCACCCGGCCAGAACATTATGCTCAATGCCCGCGGTTTGGAACCGACCTGTGATATCAACAGTGCCCATAAAAGTATCACCAGTTGAGTTACCTTGATAAAACCCCCGTTGCAATTCGCCGGTCAATTCATTCAGATCAAACCCAGTGGTTTGCGGATCAACAGTGTCTCTACGCAAATGATTGAAACGACTCCGCACCTGCCAGTTATCGTTAAATACATGGGTTAGCGTTGCTGCGGTGTTATACAACTGTAAACTAGACTTGTCTACTCTGGGTTCCCCCAGAAAACGAGACCTGGGTACCCTGGCCGGACGATTGCCCAGCGCTACAATGCCGTAGTCTTCCATGAAATCCTCATTGGAATACATGAAATCAATATCGAGTTTCGTACTTGGCGCAATTTTCCAGGTTAGTGACGGTGCGACAAAGATGCGCTCGTGAAAACCAAAATCACGGAATGAATCCTTCTTCAAATACTCCACGTTGAGGCGATACAGTAATGTGCCGCTTTCATTCAATGCGCCAGTGGCATCGGCCCGGGTCTGGTATTGTCCATATGACCCAAATTGCTGATTTAACGAATAATGCCGCTGCGCCTGCGGCCGCTTGGTGATCAAGTTGATCATGCCTCCCGGCTCAATCTGGCCGTACAGATTGGCCGCTGCGCCTTTAACCACTTCAACGCGTTCAATATTGGCCAGCGACAGCCGTGCGGCTGGAAAGCGGAATCCGTCCCGGTAACTTAAGAACCCCGAATTAAAACCTCGAATCATGAATTCCTCAGACAGCCCACCAAAGGTAAACCCGGGAAATACGCCACTGACGTTTCTGACTGCATCTTCAACCTGAACCGCCTGTTGATCCTCAAGCACCGCTCGTGGCACCACCTGAACAGAAATGGGTGTTTTCATGATTGGTAAATTGGTTTTGGATGCTGTGGAAGATTGGGTTCGGGTATAGCTGGGGTTTCCTGGCGCATCCGGATCCATAAAGTCGATGACCTTAACTTCCGGCATTTTTATTGCATCTTGGTGCAACGATGATTGTTCGGATTGTTTTTGTACCAGTATGTAACCGGCGGCATTCTTTTCAAAAGTATAACCACTGTTTTGTAACAACTGCTTTAGGCCCGCTTCTACAGAGTGTGCGCCATTCAAGCCTGGTGACGTCAGCCCTTTGATTTTATCGGCATTCATCGAAATGGCGATGCCCGATTGTTGCGCAAGGCGGTTAAGTGCCTGATCCAGCGTACCGGCCGGAATATGATACTGAATGGTCTCCACTGCTTGTGTTTGCGCCGAACCGATGCAAGGTAAAGAAAATAGGAGTGCAAAAATTAGAAATGGCCAATGCCATGCTGGCTTTGGTTGTAAGGCATTTATTTGATGACGTGCAGTGCTGAGGTATTGTTTGATTTGAACTGACATTTATTATGTTCCAATTTTGTTGTCTACACTAAACTAAACGAGTGAGATCAAAAAAACGGAACCAAGTCACGTCATTTTTTTTATGAGGTTAGTTATGACGATAGCGGTCAACTGAGGATTTTAGGGAAGCACCGACTAATTCTGAGCCAAATGGATGATGAGATAAAATCCTTCAAATTGAGGCGCAAATTACAGGTAATAGCCAGCTATTGCCAAGATTTGCAACAATAATGTGGACGATTTTAGCTGTCAGACATTGGTTCATGAATTATTCGGTGCTTCCCTAGGGGAATGTATTGTCGACAGGCGCACTGTCAGTTGCCTCAACAATGACCAGCCAGGGGGTGATTGTACGTATGTTCAGCGGAAAGCTTTGCGCTAGCAATTGCAAAGCTTTTTCAGTGTCGTCCAGTGGCAATACCGCCGAAACATGCATATTTTTAAGTGCCGCATGGTCGTAGTGAATATAGCCCGTATGATAACGCGCGAGTTCATCAAGTACTTGTCGCAGCGGACGATTTTCTACTACCAACTGGTGAAATTTCCAGGCATCCGCAATAGCGCGGTTATCGATTTGCACGACGGCGCTAATTCCCTGAGTAGATAGCTGTGCCTGTTGTCCTGCGTTAATCATTAATTCATCTGGATGGTGCCTAGTTTGATGCGCGGTCTGCATTAATGCACTCGATTCAAGCATGGTTAATGTGGTCGCTTCCTTACCCAAGGTCACCACGAAGCGCGTGCCCAGTGCACGGATGTTGCCATGCTGGGTTTTAACAACAAAAGACCGTGTCGGGTCTTTCGCCACATCGACTAGTATTTCACCGCGAACCAATTCCAGTTCCCGTTTATCGCCATTAAAAGTGATATTAATCGCGCTATTACTACCCAGTGTCATCTGGCTTCGATCGTCAAGACGATGCGTTTTCCACTCGCTCGTGGTCGTGCGCATGTCGGCCAACAGGTAAGCTAATGGATAATGATGCGCGACTAACCCGACCGGCATTACAAGCGCAAAGACCAGCGCCATTGTTACGGCAAAGTTTTTACGTTGCGATGACTTGCGTTTTTCTTTTAATGCTGCCTCGATGGCAGCGCGCGCTGGTGTCGGATCAGCAGCTGCATCACGTACTTGCTGGGTTTGCGTGATGATACGCGCCATTTGTTTGGCGGCTTGTGCATGCCGTGGATCAGCCTGTTGCCATTTTTCAAACTCAGCCTGTGTGGTCGCTTTTGTGTCGAGCGTCAAGTCATCCGCCGACATACGCACTAGCCATTCGGCTGCTTGTCGTGTGATCGCATCACCAGGTGAAACAACATCAGTTTTTGATTGATAACGCACAGATTTATTTCGCCATCTAGTCCATTTGACACGCTTGGTGGCAATGCATCAGTGCTTGCACCAGATATTTACGAACCATCCTGTCGGATACACCCAATTGATCAGCAATTGCTGAATGGGTTTGTCCCTCTAGATAGTGTAATAAAAAAGCCTGTTGCGGTTTTTCTGCAAGACCTTCAAGCGCCGCACTAATCTGCTCCAATATTTGCAAGACCGTTAGAATTTGCTCGGGAGAAGGGGCATGATCCATCGTTTTAGCCGCCAGTGCTAATTCAGCTAAATATGCCCGCTCGATACACTGCCGGCGCGACTGGTCGATGATTAATCGTTTGGCTGTCGTGACTAGATAAGCTTTGGGCGTCTGTAAATTAAGTGTTTGCGACAATGTCAGTACACGCGTAAACGTATCCTGTGCAATGTCAGCGGCATTATGCGGACAATTTAATTTTTTGATGAGCCAGTTCGATAGCCAGCTGTGGTAGTCGCGATAGAGTGTATCTATTACGGCATTGTTCATTTTTGCAGGATCAGACATTTAATTGTAGAACTAGCGACAGCGTGTACGGGTAATAAGACATATTAAGGGCGTTATTATCCCTGTAATACCTAAGCATAGGAATGTGGCAAATTGTCGCATTCCTATGCTGCAACCGGCTTTTTACACATTGCGAAATTCTATAATTAATAAACAGATTCTTTTCTGGCCCTTCTTTTTTCTTGTCAATATATAACCATAGTAGTGATATGTTGCTTCAAGGAGTAATCAATATGCCCTCAAAAACCTCATCGGAAAAAATGCACAACTACCGCTCGCGGCTTCGGGCAAGTGAATTGCGGCCTGTACAAATATGGGTTCCTGACACACAGGTAGAAAATTTCACAGCAGAAGCAAAACGGCAATCTGTACTTGTTAGTAGACGCGCCAGTGAAGATGATGCGCTTGATTTTATTGAAATCGTGGCAGATATGAGTGATGTATGAGACGCGAGGATATTGTCGTTGTTTCTGCGGCTGGAGGCTACGGGAAACCAAGGCCTGCCGTGATCATACAAGAAACTTGTTTAACGAAACACACGCCAGCATCCTTGTTTGTCTGCTAACCCGTGCACCATGAGTAAAACACTCTAATTAAGTTATTCTTAAACATGAAGAGTATAACGAAGAATTATATTAGCCGGAAATCTGGTAAGAGGTAAATCTATGCGTCAATAACTTGATGCGCGAAGCGATACACGATACGGTGTTATATGATTGACAATTTTAAGCATCGTGGATTGAAGCGTCTTTATCAGACAGGCGATAAAAGCAAATTATGCTCCGATATTGCAGATAAGACAGAACGCTTCTTATCTGTTCTGGATGAAGCGAGCTGTCTGGAAGATATTGATCTACCTGGTTGCGGGCTTCATGCTTTGACGGGAAATAAACGTGGTTTCTATAGCGTTACTATGTCTAGAAACCACAGGATTATTTTCAGGTTTGAAGATGGTGTGTCCTCTGATGTTGACTTGGTAGATTACTAGTAGGAGATAAAAATTATGGCTATGAAGAATCCGGTACATCCGGGGAAAATTATTAAACATGATTGTATGGAGGCTTTAGGGCTAAATGTTACCGATGCCGCAAAAGCTTTGGGTGTAGTGCGAACAACCCTTTCCAGAGTT
>JAJFJH010000351.1 GCA_021774155.1 Nitrosomonas sp. | reverse complement strand
AGTAAATAATTGTTATCCGGCTGCCAATCTTCCCAATGATTTTTAAAACGATTAATATTATTTTCTCTAAGAAATCCGGCTGTCCAGCCCAAATCTTTGGCTTCATGCATTAAATTAAAAGCCAGACGGCTTTTGCCTTGTCCGGCTTCACCCGCCAGTTGAAACCATGCGACATTCAAATCACATTTCAGAAATGCTCTTAATCGGTCTTTTTGTTTTTTTCGGCCAATCACCTTTAGAGTGGCATTGGCATAATAGTTTTTATTGCCTTCTTTTGCTTCGGGTATAGTTAATTGCGGTTGGATAGGCTGATGCGAAGAAACAGGTGCGGGCGAATTTTTCGATGAATTATTGCTTCTTGTGTCGTCACTATCCTCATCAACTTTGAAGTCTGCCTGAGGAAGACCTTTTTCAGGATTTTCTTTTAAATAGTCGTTGGCATTTTTAATATATATTTTTAACTTTTTGCAATCATCTTCGAGTAATTTGAGTGAGCTAAGATCAAATTTATTTTTAGTCTTATTTTTGTTTGCTTTGAGAATATTATTTGCAGCCTCAACATATCGATCAAAACCATTTTTATCAGTATAAAAATATTGTAGTGGTCTATTTTTATCGAGGCAAAATTCTAAAAATTGCACCAAACATTTTAGGACAGAAACCTCGTAGGCCGTAGCAATTACAAAGAAAAGTTTTTTTGGCTTATTTCCTCCAAAACCAGTTGAAAATTGATTTTTGATATCGTCAAACTTTACAAATTCATTACCAGTTCTAGCAAATTCATATTGATACAGAATTTCTTCTAAGTCTGCTTTTGGGATTGTATCTACGATAAATTTGAAATATTCTAGTAAATGATTACCTTCCCATATTTTTTTCAGGATATGGGTTTTTGCTGTTTCTATTTCTTTTTCAGTTGAAAACTCTAACTTTTTATAAATCTCATTACTGAAAATATCTCTACTACCGCTTGGTAACTGATTGCAAACACTCTTAAGTATAAGCTTATCGCTTGGCCGTAAAGACCGAGCCTTTATAATTAATGCCATAGAATATCAGTAAAAATTTATCTCAAAGGTCTTTCGTCTGTACCTTCTCAATAATAAATTGATTTGCTCGTTTGAATCTCTCCTGTGTTTCATTATAACTCTGCATAGAATACTCCACCGCATCATCGCCATCATCTTTTATTCTTTTATCCAATATCATCTTTTTAAGTACTCTAGTTTTTACGTCAGCGTTGGAAATCTTTATGTCTTTGGGCTCTATGCCTTTGGAAATCTCTGCAGCGTACATTCTCATTCTTTCATCAGACAAGAGTTCATTAAACTCATTGGCTATAACACTTGGCACACGTACCGTGATGTTTTTCGTTGGCGGATCAATTGCGAATAGTTTCTTTCTTACCATCCCGCTGGTCTTTCTCTTTGTTGCCCCATCTTGCTAGCACACCCTAAAGATTTATGTCAATAAAAAAATGATTTTCTTGCTCCTTGTGCTTTTCTTTGCGCAAAGCTCTGACGCATTTACTCGGAAATTCTAAGTATTGCTTCTGCTGCATTCCGAGTAGAAGTGCTGAAAAATCCCGTCTGTAGTCTTCGCGAAGCTCTACAAAAACATTGATTTATAAACCTATGTCTTTGGAGAGTCAGATTATGAAAAGAAGAGTTTTTTTAACTGCAAAGTTCAGTTCTTCATACAAAAAACGTTTGTGGTTGGCAGCACGCAATATAGATATTTCACGGCGTGAATGGCCTGATGTCATAGCCGATGCCATCTACAATTTTGACGGCTATATTGTGCTCGATAACGGTATGGCGTGGCCGATTCCCGATATTGATAACGTGATGGGTGACCCCCGCTGGTTTTCATACTACTTCGAAGAAGTAGAGGGTGAACCGCGTCGCGATGTGCGATTGATCGAGCGTCTTCGACTTATCGATTTGTACTTCAAGATTAAATATCCACTGATTGCAAGGCATTTCGATAAATAAAAAGGAAGGTTCAGGGGAGCGCAAGTACGCGCTCCGCTTTTTTGTTCCCTTCATGTCCTGTTTCCCAGAAAACTTGAGCAGCACCCCTAATATTCGCAGTGGCAGCACATGAGCGCTGTATATCCATTAAAGGAGCCATTTATGAGTACAAAAAAACAACCTCTTGCGGTTCAGCTTGTTGAAGCTGGCGAGAAGGGAGTGATTAAAAAACCGGCGGGGCCATCGCAGCCTGATTTTGCACACAGATTGATTCACCACCCAGACCGGGAAGTTGCTTCTGAAATGATTAAGCAACAGGCCACGCATGAGGCTGATCAGAAATTCGGCGCTGAGCTAGAGAAACTCAAATTGGACATGGCGGACATTGATGCTCGCTATAAAGCGTCCAGTAAAACATTAATCCGCTTGGAGGAAAAGAAAGCTGCAACCAAACGCTACATCAAAAGTGGTGAAGCGCATAGTGGTAGCAACAAAGATGTTATCAAATTCAAAGACTGGCGGCGTAAGGATCAAATCCTGCTTTGCCTGACACTATTTTTTCTTTTCGTCGCTGTTGCTCTGGGTATGGGTAATGTCTATGCCAATTTAATGTCTTCGGGCAATGCTGTTTTTTTAGAAGACCCGTGGCTTGCAGTTATGTTGTCAGCCTTACTACCCATAGCTTCTGTTTCGATCAAATTCCTCACCAATTTCTTCGAATATGATCGATCACGCAGACGCTACGCCATATGCATTTATGTCTTAACTTTGGTTGCATTGCTGATCTGGTCAGTGCTGTTTTCCCTTAACTTCACAGGCATTTCCAGTGAAATTGACTGGAATTCCTTTGAAGAAAGTAATGACACCGGCTCAGCATTGGTTTGGTCACAGCTCTTGGTAGAAATGCTTGCTGCTAGTGCATTATTTCTAGCAGCAGAAGATATCTATATGCGCTATTCACCAGATACCTATATCGAGAATCTCGAATATATCGAGGTAGACAAAGCACTCAAAGAGCATCTGGTGACCCATGAAGCTTTGCGTGAGCTACGCGGCAAGCTGCATGGCCGTTTGGTGGAATTGGAGGCTGAGCGCCAAGCCTTCATCAATGACAGAATCGTTAAATATATCAGCATTCGTGCGCGTCATGTTGCCACTATTAATTCACATTCCAATTCTTAAATTATCAGGAGACTATTATGAGAAACATTAAGTTATTTTCCACCCTCTTGCTTCTGTGCTTATTTGCTATGCAAAGCGCCTATGGGCTGAATCTGGTCGTAGCACTTTCCCCTTATATGAGTCCATCCGAGGCTAAGCAGCAAAATGTCAGGCTGTTGCAGTTCTTAACGCAGCTTAAACCGGGGGTTGAGGTGGTTTTGCTGAACGGATTTCATCACTCAATCATCGGTGAATTTAAAATCCCGAATAATCCATCTTACAATAGCCCTAAAGCCAGACTGGGTGTAAACCGTAAGGGCGTTGCTGCATTGATGCGCTTTGCTGGCAATGCTGTTACGCCGGGGGCTGAGAATCATCCGTCTGTTACTGGAGCTGTGCGCTTACCGCAATTGCTACGCTATATTGCCAATAACTTTGCACAAGGTGACAGACTGGATGTGATTGTACTTGGATCACCATTTTATGATGATCCGAGAGAGCCTGCATTTTCTATGGCTCATGGTCACTTTCCATCTGACTCTCACTTGTTCGCATCACAAAGTAGGACACCATACGGTGCAGCAAATTTTTCTGACTTGCTGGCAGGGCTGCATGTGCATATCGGCTATGGTAACGAGCGTATTATGCGCAGTGACCGGCACCGTTTTTTTGTAGAGCGTTTTTGGACACTGTATGTGGAACAACAAGGAGGCCATCTGACCAGTTTTGTGGGTGATCTGCCAACACTCTTTCGCAGAATTGATAATAATGCGATTCCGCCCAAGCATAATTATGTGCCTGTGCAATCGGGCAAGCTGGAAATGATTCAGCTACGCCCGGATGAAATCAGACAATCCATTTATAACCGGCCCTTAAGCACAGTGCCAATAACCCAAGCACAGATACGCAGAGCAAGTCATGTCGAAATCGGGATTGCTTGGGAGTGCGGCGCTTGTGATCTGGATTTGTATGCGCGGCCTACACCAAATGCACAAATCCTGTATTTCGGCCACCCTACATCAGAATACGGGCGCTACTGGAAAGACTACCGCAATTCTCCAAAACCAACCAATGGCTTCGAAACTATCGGTTTTGATGTGCCACTGGACTTAAGGAGTTTATTGATTGCCATTAACCTCTATCAAGGTGAAGCGCCGCAAGGCGTTTCAGGAGAAATACGGCTATCAGTTGATGGCAACACTTATGCGTCCGCCTTTCATATTGCGGCCACTACAGGCAATCAGGGTAAAGGTATATCGGAAACTATAGAATCAGGTCGTAGCAGCCAGCCGCAATCAATCATCATCGATCCATTGCGTATAGTGGGATTGCAATAATCCCATGCAACCCTCCCAGCGTCCCAACCCAGTAGGCTTACTCATTCTTGGATGTCTTTACAGTTGGGGCGCTTGGGAAACACAACATTGGCAAGGCGATTTATTCCTTGTCCCGTACATACTGGCATTCTTTGCAGCATTCGCTTTCCTGCGGGCTGTTATTTATCTTCTTCTTCTCATCCCCAAATTAATATTCCGCAAACGGATTATGAAACCCACAGACCGTGCCGGTAGTGCGCAGTGGGCTTCAAAGCGAGAAATAAAAAAGATGGGACTGTATAAGCGTCAAGGTTTTTTGGCAGGCCTGCATGACAAGAAACCTGTATTCGTTGATGTTGAGTCATCCGGCTTAGTGTTAAGCCCAGCCGGAGGTGGAAAAACAGTATCATTTGTTATTCCTGCACTGTGTCATAACCCGGTCAGTATGTTCGTGCCTGACTTAAAAGGAACGCTGGCCTGCATGACAGCGGAGTTGCGGCAGAAGAAACACGGGCATGAAACATTATGTGTGAACCCCGGTGGTTTGTATCAGGATATTTTGGGGATTGGGGCACGTTACAATCCATTACAAATTCTTGTTGATGACTGGGAAAATCCAGAAACGCACACACAGCTTTTTTCTGATGCGCAAAGCATTGCCAAGCAATTATGCCAAGACCCGTCTGCACAAGGTGAAAACCAGTATTTCCGCAATGGATCACGCAAATTTTTAATGTTTGCCTTTGTATATCTGGTTATTATTGGCGGCTATCCAACACTGGCCAATGCGCTTTGCTTACTCAGTGACAAGGATTATTTGCTAAAAGCCTTACGGGAAGCGGAAAACTCCCATCATCTTGATGGTGATCTGTCACGGCTGGCCAAAGATTTACTGACTAAATTTGATAGTGGCGATCAAAAACAAATTGAATCCTTCCGTGAAGGTGCTGTACAGGCCTTGGAAGTCTTCTCACCCAGCGGCAAGCTGGCTGAATGCACATCACATTGTGATTTCAGGTTTTCTGACCTGAAGAAGAAAAAAATGACCATTTATCTTCTGGCTGACCCAACCCGGATGAACGTCTATGCACCATGGCTTGGATTACTGTCATGGTGCGCGTTAACAGAATTAATACGTTATCAAAATGGCAAATCCGTTTGTTTCCTCTGCGATGAAATCACAAATTTCAAAATTGAAGGTTTACCTTCACTGCTCACTCTTGCCAGAGAATTCAAAATCCAACTATGGCTAATCATTCAGGAATTGGAACAGTGGGCGCATATCTATGGCCGGGAAAGTCTGGAAACACTACTTTCCCAAACCGAAGTCAAAATCATTATGGACGCTCGCTCATACAAAACCTGCCAACTTGTCTCGGATATGCTGGGCGAGGCCACCATCAAAACCCGAAACCATAATATCGGTGCCAGTGTTTTTGATGATCCTACTTCTTCATTGCAAGAAATGCCCCGCCGCCTCATGACCGCCGATGAAGTCCGCCGCACACAGGATACGATCCTGTTCGTCCGCGATCAACGCCCAATCCGTCTCAATAAAATCGGTTATCACGAAATCAAGCCTTGGTCGAAATGGGTAGCCCTCAACCCGCTGTTTGGCAAACCGTTCAGGGGGAAAACACGATTGCGGCTTTAAAGCGTGCAACGACTTTCATACCATCGTAATCGGCTGTAACATGTGAAAGCATGTGAAGCTTTTTCTGATTAGGCATGTTAATGAAATCCGGTTATTACCAAACATATCGCAGGAACCCTCATGAGTCTTTTTGACGCTTTGGCACTTTTTATCATCATGATAACGCTCGCCACTATTCCCAGCACGAGTGTAGCCTTGGTTGTTGCTCGATCAGCCACAATGAATCTGGCCAATGGCGTTGCCGTTTCAATGGGCATCGTAGTTGGAGATTTGATTTTTGTAATGCTGGCAATATTGGGTTTAACGGCCCTGTCTGAAATAATGGGCGGGTTCTTTTTGGCGATCAAATTCGCAGCAGGCATTTATCTGATCTGGTTCGGTATAACCTTGATCAGAAGCAAAACGAAAAAAATAACCGTGAAATATTCCAGTACCAGCAGCGGAGTATTCACCAGTTTCCTCGCAGGCCTGTTTGTAACGCTTGGCGACGTTAAAGCAATTTTCTTTTATGCCAGCCTGTTTCCGGCATTTGTCGATGTGTCTGCACTGACGTTACCGGACATATCTGTCATTTTACTCGTAACGGTTGTCACTGTCGGCGGTGTTAAACTGGCCTACGCTTTTGCGGCAACGAAAGTTATGCTTATGAGCAAAGGACTAGCAATTGAGAATAAAGCCCGGCTGGCTTCGGGCACTCTTATGGTTGGCGCGGGTACTTATCTGATCACCAAAACCTGAAAGAACATGGCAAATCCGTTTGTTTCCTCTGTGACGAAATCACAAATTTCAAAATCAAAGTCAAGATTATTATGGGCGCTCGCTCATACAAAACCTGCCAGCTTGCCTCGGATATGCTTGGCGAGGCCACTATCAAAACCCGCTTGCGGATTTAAGATTTTTTGCTGATCACTATCGTGATTATTTATTCCCCACTCAATGTGGTATTAATTCATTGCAAGACAACATTAAGACAAATGGATTGTAAAAGGAACTGAGCCGTCTTCATCATCTTTGTTGGGAACATCTTGACGCGTTGTGAATAAGCACTCTATATTGCCCTTAAGTTGCAAAAAGCCTTCCTTGATAACTTCATTATCTATTTCAGCAATAAGCGTGCATCTGCTATTGCCATCTGGACGAAATTCCAGTTGGAAGCCTCCCCGTATTAGATGTCCACCTGAGAAATGAATATTGGGAACATATACACTAATCTCATCTGTTTCATCATTTATACTGAGTCTATCAAGAACAACGCCCTTCCATAGTCTGTAAGCATATTTTGTTCCAATATCCGAAGTTCTGGGTTTTTCTACAAACAAGGGCAATCGAGTTCTCGCTTTAAATAACCATCGCAAAGCAGTTGTCTTAACTCTCTGATTATTTGAGCTAAGTGCTGCTTCCAAAGTCATGGAACGAATTTCAGAATCACCACTGGTAAGACCGACTTCAGTAGCTGCTATAGCTTCCTGAGAGTTATCTGACACTATCCTTGCTTTATGTTCCATCAACATATCGCTACGACTAGTTGTTTCTAGCTCTAGATCGACAACAGCACGAACAAAGATGGGAGCTGTGAAACCGATTATCAAGTACAGAATACATGCTACCAAAAGAGAATTATTGTTCATAAGCAAAAACCTTAGTAACTTGTTATTTCATACACAACCAGTTGATAGATAATTCGGACGAATAAATCCTTCATTACCTTCATTGCACTTTTTTGAATTAACCACTCTAATCTTGCACCACTTTTTATTAGATGATGTGACAATTTTTAGCGGTAACACATAATCTGAGGCTTTTAGCATACAGAATGAAGGCTCCTTTGCACTTGGCGATTTTTTTAATCCAACATCCAAACGTAGCTTGACCGGTTTTGATTCAGGGAGTGTTTCTTGCGGCAAGTCTTTTATAGAGTCATTATGTATTTTTGATGGTTCGTAACAATTTATAATGATATCGCCCTTGATATTACTTAGAGCTGGATTACATGTGCCTTCAGTTTTTTGATCAATTGTGTCCGCTTGAATCAGTGATTCCATTAAGCAACATATGGCTAGAAGTCCATATCGGATTATAGCTTTGGTTGTCATTTGGGCTCTGAGCCATTAATTGTCACATCCCCATTAATATTATTAAGTGCAGGGCTATTATTGCCGGAGGTGTTTTGGGTGACAGTATCCCCGTTGGCAATAAGAAAACTAACAAAAATGCCGAAAGCACTAACTAAAACACCCACAAGCGCTATCTTTTCGCTTCTTGTTAGTGAATTCCACCAATTTAGCATAATTTACTTATCTCGTATTATTGAGTATGCCGATATAAAAATACTTGCTGCAAACTAAAATTTTGCCGATGAGTTTAGTGTAGCATGACCCGGTGCAAATACGGTTCACATTTTATGGTAAGGCTTGTTAAGAGCGACTGCAAGATGTGTGTTGTAATACAACACTCTCTTGGCAAGGGAGACGCTGCGCTCTCCCGTTGCATCCCTCTGGCTGGTGGCACACATTGGCATCGAGCCAAAATGCACCAGTGAACGTGTGGCCGTTCCATCACCATTCAGGGGAGCCTTCGATCTGCCCCTGAAAACCCCATGACCAAGGTGAGAATTTCATATCTCCCTTTGGAATCCCTTCGACAATTTCATTGAGACCAACCCTGCGCGGATTGGATGCCGCCAATATTTCGTTATTGAATTACGACCAGCATTTTGGTTGCTGGGCTTCAGCCACTGTTACGTCAGCGGGTTACGACCAAGGAATTTCCTTGGATATAAACGTCATGGAGAAGTGCGAGCCCCATGATATAGTTTGCTGCTATGGTCAGGAAAAATGAAAGAAAAATTGGGTGAAACGATATTTTGCATTAAGTTGAATGTTTGCTTTCGATCCAGACTGGGTGTTTAAGCACCCTAGATTATAGCCTTCGTGTAAATATGGCAGAACAAAAAAATATAGTTTTTTGAGTATTTAAAAATGAGTGCAAGAGACGATTTTAGTGAGCCAACAAAAAGGGAGCTAGCAAAGCGAGTTCGTTATACTTGCTCGAACCCTAATTGTGAGAACGCAACAATAGGGCCAAACTCTGATCCAGAAAAAAGCACATATGTTGGGGCTGCGGCCCATATTTCAGCCGCCGCGCCCGGCGGTAAGCGCTACGATCCTAATTTAACCCCAGAGCAAAGGAAACACATCTCAAATGGAGTTCACCTGTGTTTCACATGTTCTAAGCTAATAGATTCTGATGAATCCCTGTTTCCGACAGAAAAACTGAGGGAATGGAAGCGAGTAGCCGAACAAAAACATTTTGAGGCTATCGTGTCGCCTAAGTGTAAGCGGGTTTCCATATCAATCACGGGAACCTCTGCAGACCTTGATTTTATAAAACAACTGGGCTTGCCAGCCAATATTGATTTGCAATCACTTTCAAAGCAAATGATTGATGCGGCCAAGGCTGATTTGTTAGCCTTTAAGGGTATGCCAAGCTGGCCCCACGACCCTATTGATCTTGATTTAAAGATTACGGGCAATCAGGGTAGCCAGAGGTTTGATGTACATGGTCTGGCGGCTGCAATTGAGATTTTTAATGAAATTTCA
This sequence comes from Nitrosomonas sp., assembly GCA_021774155.1. Taxonomy (GTDB): domain Bacteria; phylum Pseudomonadota; class Gammaproteobacteria; order Burkholderiales; family Nitrosomonadaceae; genus Nitrosomonas. The sequence goes on along the minus strand of JAJFJH010000351.1, from coordinate 4,074 downwards.
GTAACAGCTGCTCCGGGAACTGGCAAAACAACAACGCTTCTCCAGCTTACGGAAGCTATTCTTGAAGAAAATAATTGTGTGGCTGTTTTTATGCCATTAAGCGAATGGTCAACTCAAAGTGGCTCTTTTTTAGAATATATTCTTAAAAGAAAAGCCTTCCTTGGAGCAGCGCTAGAGCAACTTATGTTGCTTGCTCACCATGGCCGATTAACTTTAATTTTGGATGGTTGGAATGAGCTTGATCTGTCTTCACGCAGGCGTGCTATTAACGAAATTAAGGCGTTACAGCGTGATTTCCCTGATGTTCGGCTTGTAATCAGCTCTAGGCAAAAAGAGTTTGATAATCCGATCTTTGGGCCGGAAGTGCAAATAGGGGAGCTTTCCGAAGATCAGCAATTAAGTATTGCAAAAACATTGCGCGGCCCAGAAGGCGAAGTGCTTATGGATCATGCGTGGCGTACGCGGGGTGTCCGAGAATTGGTTTCAACGCCATTGTATCTCATGACTCTATTAGCTCAAACGCCGGGCGATGAATTGCCAAAAACTAAAGAAGAAGTGTTAAGAATGTTTGTCTTGGGGCACGAAAATAAGGCTGAAAAAGCTTTATTGCTAAGGGATGCGTTTGAGGGGTGTCATAGGGTGGCCCTGACTGCAATTGCTGTTGATGCACAATATGCCGCGACAACTTCAGTTTCCAGCACTTGTGCGCGTACAACTTTGATAGAGACAGAAAGACAGCTTAAAGATGCTGGTCAAATCAGGGAGTTTCCGAAGCCTGCGGATGCAATCGATTTATTGATTAATCTTCATATGATTGTGCGCTCAGGTGGCGACGATGCCAGCCTTTCTTTTCAGCACCACCAATTTCAGGAGTGGTACGCGTCATTTAAGGTTGAAGAGCTTATGGTCGCGGCTAAATCTGGAGATAAAGCCGCTTTGAAGGCTTTGAGAGAAGATATGCTCAATATTCCTTTTTGGGAGGAAGCTATATTATTCGCCTGCGAGAGATTGTCCCGTGAAAGTCAAGAGGGGGCAGAAGCTGTTGCGTTTGTCGTCCTTGAGACAATGACCATTGATCCCATTCTTTCAGCTGAAATTATTTCCCGTTCATCTGACGATGTTTGGGAGCTTACAAAGGAAACAATTATTCCTTTTGTTGACAAATGGCACGTGCAGGGAGAAATAGATCGTGCCGCTCAATTTATGGTGCACAGTGGACGCTGCGAGTTTGCTTCGTATATTTGGCCTTTGATCGCGGATGAAAGTGACCAAGCGTCGCTTCTTGCATACGCTGAGATATTTAGGCCGAGTGTGCTCGGCTCTGATTTAGAGCAAAATATCTCTGAATTATCCGAAGAAAAACGTAAGCACGTTATCTCTGATATTGCCAGCCACAGCGGAATGGACGGAATAGAGCTCGCAACAAAATTGGCGTTGGCCGATGAAAGTTCTTTTGTAAAAGTTTCTGTGATTGAGGCCTTGCAGTTCAGGCGAGCAGATCGTTTTGTTTCTGAGATACTGCGTACTGCTCCTGATGAAGTTTGGTCTTTACTGGTTAAAAGCTGGTGTGCCAAAGAAATCGCCGATCCTGAGGCATCCGAGCGATTGGAAAAAGAACAAGAAAAGCTTATGGCAGAGGTAACAGACCCCCGTCAAAAAATACACCTTCTCTTAAACTCAGGTGCTCACACCTCAGAAATCGGACAAAAGATTGGCGCCCTAATCGAGAAAGTTGATTTTTCTGAAAAGCAGAATAACGATAGGTGGACGCTTCATCAAGCATACGAAGCATACCCGGAGGCTGTAAATAGCGCTCTGGTCAAACAGCTCGAAGAAGGGCGCAAAATACCTTACGGTTCAGAGTGTTTTTTGCAGGCTTCTGGCTTGTCAATCGATGACGGCCCAATTGTTGCGCTTATAACGCAGTCTGAGAGCGAAGAGGGAGTAAAAACGGCAGCGGCTACTATCATTGGCCCAAAGACGGCTGGACAGTTGATTGATCAAATCGTTGAAGTAAATGCTCAAATGAAGGCTTCTAGTAGACCGTTTGATGAGGCGTTGAGCAATAAGTACCACGCATTATCACGACTAATTTCTTGTACTGGCGTTAATTCTTTTCTTGAGTCGGTTATAGAGCGCGCGCAAACTGAAGATGTGCATGAAATTGCTCTGCTAGCTGATCTTTTGGCTCGTCATGGTGATAGGACAGAGAAGGAATCATTAAAGCTGGATGCAGAGGTTCATAATCGTGCGGTTTCTGTTTTTAATAACTGGTCTGAAATTCTCTTGGCTTCTTCTGAAGTAACTCGTGCTCAATTTGCAGAGATGGCAAGAGCAATTGAGCGCTTAGCATTGTCTCAGTTAGTGCCTGTTCTTCAAAAATTCCTTACCGAAGATATACAGCGCTGGGCGCAAGCTAAGAAAGACTACAAAGAGGGGCTTAAACAAGGGAATCGTATTGATAATGATGCGTGCATGTCTTGGACGCTTCAGTATAGACGAGCATTTGCAGCAATTGGAGATGATCAGGTTATAGAGCTGATGAAATCTTACTTGCCTGATCCAGAGTTTGGCTTTGATGCAGCTTGTGTTTTGAAATCCATATGGGACAGTATCCAGCCGGTCTTAGAAGATAAGCGCTTTAAGTCATGGCCGGATTATTCAATTGTGGGGGATCAGCGTATCGAACGTCAGTCGCAAGGAGTCAACATTGAAACGGTAGAGTTTGTTGATGATATTTTAGCCGTTGTTGACCGTCTTTTGCAGAAGGATTGCGATGAAAAGGTTCAGAAGCAGGCTTTGCAGTTGGCTAAGATTGCGTTCAGAATGCCTTACAAAAATAAAGAGGGAATGATTGCCCGGCTTTTAAAACTTCCACTTCCTGCCGCTGCCAAACAAGACTTGCTAATGATCCTTGTACTCGCTGGTGAGATTATTAGCGCCGATCTTGTGCTTGAAGGAATTAACGACTTTTTTGAAGAGGCAAAAGAGAAGGAATGGATGTGGTTAGACCAAGGCGGACGAAGGTGGCAATTGAATAACTGGCTCGGACTATTACCTTTTTCAGATCGGCCTGAAGCCTTGATGGATGCTTTGGAAAAACTGGATGATCGGCACAAAGAGCCATGGAATATGCGCGATATTCTTTCTACTCTGGGGCATGCTCCATCCGCTGAATCCGAAAAAATACTAGGTCAATTGGCTCAACAAGATGAAAGGTTTTTGAGTGAATACGATTGGCTTGCGGCATTAACCCGCAGCAAGTCTATTTCTACGGCTCAAGTATTATTGAAGCTTGTTTGCAAGAATTCGTTTCTTGATCAAAGAGGGCGTGCTGATACAAGTGATTTAGGAAAAAAACTGGCTGGTTTTATGCTTTTACATGATGAATTTAGGGCTGAAGTTTATGAGAAGTATCAAACTTTGGGAAGAAGTAAGGCTAAAGCTACTCTAGAATATGCCATCACTGAGGCCGCGGATGTTGATGGCGTAGTCCTTCTTGTAAAAGATGCCGCTGCGCAGAATAAGCTGTTTGATCAAACAAGCATTTATTCCGCTTTACGCACTATTTTAGTGGGCCAGAGAGAATCTGTTGATTGGGCAGGCGCACAGGAACTTTATAGACTGCCCGCACCTGATTTAAGAAAAAGATTATTTCAAATAGTTGTAAATGGCAGTGATGCCGAGGCGCAGCTTGCGGCTGAATCCCTTGTGAGAACTGACAATACGCGTGATTTTTACGGCTCAGCAGAGTCAGAGCCTCGTCATCCGGATATTGAAAGTGGTATTCCTTGGCCGCAGATAAATGAGTCTTAGCATAGTAAGTTTGGCTCTAAAGAAATAATCATGGTTTGGAGCTTTATTGTACAAAAGCCCCATTCAATAAGTAACTTCAAGAATTTTAAGTTGCAAGATTCTCTGTTTCTAGTATTGGATGTTTCGTTAGAGAATGTAGAACATGAGCAAAATTAATGAGAATCTGTCAAATGGTTGGAAGGAAAGCCGTCGGGGTGCATGGGCCGGTCGTGGTTTTCATTACCAGCATCTTTTTTCTGCCTTAATACTTGTACGACA
>JAJFJH010000036.1 GCA_021774155.1 Nitrosomonas sp. | reverse complement strand
GCCTTTACCGTTGGTATAACACGTAGGCGACGCCGCATCGCGTATATGCAGTGACCACACATTTGGCACAATATTGCGCCAAGAAGCAATCTCGATCTTCATGCCAAGGTCGGCCAAAATGCCAGTCATGTTCGAGATGGTTTGTTCCAGTGACAGGTCTTTACCTAAGATGTAAGTGCTGGAATCGTCTTCTAATTGACCCATCAGCATGATTTGTGTGTCTTCGTCGAGGTTTTTAACCAACTCGATTTTAAATTTAGGGCCGGTTTGCACCACTTTTTTCACTGTACAGCGGTCAATTGATCTTAAGATACCTTGGCGATCTTTATCAGAAATACTTTCTGGCAGCTCCACCTGAATTTGAAAGATTTGGTTATAACGGTTTTCAGGGTCAACAATATTGTTTTGCGACAACCTGATGTTTTCAGTAGGAATATCACGGGACAAACAATACACCCGCACAAAATAGCCCGCACAAAGGGCCGATGAAGCCAAAAAGTAATCAAAAGGACCGGGTGCTGAACCATCACCTTTGTAGCGGATAGGCTGATCAGTGATGACAGTAAAATCATCAAACTTAGCTTCAAGTCTGAGATTTTCGAGAAAATTAACTTTGATTTCCATTGAGTTTCCAGAGTCGTGCGCTGCAACCGGAAGCGTTTTACACTTTTTTCTTCTTGAGGTTTTTAGCGAGTGTCAATCGGCGGATTGATTTTAATTGGGGGATTATCTGTTTTTTTGCGGCAATAGTCTTGGGTAAATTACTGTTAATAGCTTTCTTTGAACTGTTCTTAGCTGATTAACCCTTGCCGTTCGTTAGGAAATCAATAGAAATCAGGTGAATTCACCCTATTGATTGAATTATGTGTTCCCGGAATTCCGTGAGAATCATCGACCTTACTCGGCCGCACTCCCTAGAATTCCTTGCACGTTGTGATTATCTTTTTGGAAGTATATCCTTAAGTTTCCCTGCCATTTCCAATAAGGCTTGTTCCGTTGTTTCCCAGTCCATACAGGCATCGGTTACAGAAACTCCATACTGCAACTGAGAAAGATCTTTAGGGATAGACTGGTTGCCGTGGTTGATATTGCTTTCTAACATCACACCGACAATAGATTTGTTTCCTTCGAGAATCTGGTGGCTAATATCTTTTAGGATCAAGGGCTGTACGTCAGGATCTTTGCTGGAATTCGCGTGACTACAATCGATCATGATATTGCTGCTTACTCCACCATCGAGTAGTGCCTTTTCGCAAAGTGCGACGTGGACCGTGTCGTAGTTCGGTCCCTTGGCACCTCCACGCAGTACAACATGGGCATAGGGATTTCCCTTCGTACTCACGACGGAAACCTGGCCCTCAGCATTGATTCCCAGGAATCGGTGAGGACTGGAAACTGACTGCATCGCGTTCACCGCAACAGTTAGGCCGCCATCGGTCCCATTCTTGAAACCAACAGCCGAGGAAAGTCCAGAAGACATCTCCCGATGAGTCTGAGACTCTGTGGTACGAGCGCCGATCGCCGACCAGGCGATAACATCTTGCATGTACTGAGGTGAGATAGGGTCTAGCGCCTCGGTAGAAGTTGGTAGCCCTAATTCAACAATGTCCAGTAGTAGCTTGCGACCTTTGCGCAATCCATCTTCAATCTTGAACGAGTCGTCGAGATAGGGATCGTTGATTAGCCCCTTCCAACCGACCGAGGTTCTAGGCTTCTCGAAATAGACACGCATGACTATATATAATGTGTCTTCGACTTTATCTGCTAGTTCTTTTAGTCGCCTTGCATAATCGAGTGCCGCTTCAGTATCGTGAATGGAACAGGGGCCGACGACCACGAACAGGCGCGGATCGGTTCTATTCAAGATCGAAAATATTGTCTGCCTAGCTAGTTGCACCGAATCGAGAGCGATACCCTCTAGAGGCAATTCAGATTTCAACTGACCTGGCGTTATTAGCGCTTCGATTGAGGCGATGTTTAGATTGTCAATGATAACCGACATAGGAACTCTCGTTTGCATGGAAAAAAGGATCGGCAATGATAACAAATACCAGCAAGTTGAAAACGCTAAATAGCGAGGAAATCCTTGGGTTTCTTACAATGAGGATAATTGTGCAAGAAAGGCAATAAAGGATCAAATCTGTTCACTAATGACAAATAGTACGATGGGTTTTCTTTCATACCCTATCAAAAAGTAGTAAATGTCATTAGAGTCTTTTCAGAAACTCAGTAAATATTGCGGGTACAGTTTAAGCTTTTCTCTGAGACTTTGTGAACTCTGGGAACATATAACTTAATTGTGTGGCAACGGCGCCCATGTGCGCGCACTGTGCTTTATATTTGATTCCCAGCATGACAAGATAAACTTAATGCCACAAATTATCTACGTTAGCTTTTCTCCAACCCAACTCGTAACACTCTCTAATGCTCCAGCCAATAGGTCCGGTTGCGTACCACCCGCTTGCGCCATGTCAGCACGCCCACCGCCTTTGCCGCCCACTTGTTTGGCAACGAAGTTAACTAGCTCGCCCGCTTTTACTTTATCCGTTAAGTTTGCTGTTACACCCGCAATCAGTGTCACTTTGCCGGGTTCTGTTGCAGCCAAGACGAGGATGCAAGATTTTAGTTTGTCTTTAAATTTATCCAATGTCTCGCGCAGAGTTTTGGCATTGGCACCTTCAAGATTAGCTGCAAGGACTTTGACGCCATTGACTTCGCAGACTTGGTTAATGAGATCGTCACTTTGTGAGCTGGCCAGTTTTGATTTCAGACCAGCCAGTTCTTTTTCCATTTGTCGGGCGTTATCAATCATCTGTGCCAGTTTTTGTGTGACTTCTTGTGGGTTTGTTTTTAATGTGCTGGCAATTTCTTGTAGTTGCGTCTCACGCTGCTGAACATAATCGACAGCCGCCTTACCTGTTATCGCTTCGACCCGTCGGATACCTGCGGCGACGCCTGATTCGGATATGATCTTGAAGAAACCGATGTCACCGCTGTGTGTGACATGGGTGCCGCCGCATAATTCAACTGAGAAGTTGTCCATACTAATCACACGAACCTCATCCGTGTATTTCTCACCAAATAAAGCCATTGCGCCGTGTTTAATCGCGTCATCATAAGCCATCAATTCCGTTTCGACAGATGCGTTATGACGGATTTGTTCATTGACCAACGTCTCGATCTCACGTAATTCATTAGTGGTAACGGGAATGTTATGTGAAAAATCGAAACGCGCACGATTGGCGTCGACCAGCGAGCCTTTTTGTACGACATGCGTTCCCAG
>JAJFJH010000350.1 GCA_021774155.1 Nitrosomonas sp. | reverse complement strand
TGAGTATCATTGACTATCTGGCTTTTTACAATGGGAAGCGCTCGCACTCAAAATTAGGCTACCAATCACCGATGGAATTTGAGCATCTATTTTATAGAAAGACTGCTTAAAAAAGTGTCCGGTTTTAGTTGACCATTACACGTCGTACCATATCGCCAGCGGCGCGCGTCGATCACCTGCTTCAGGTGTCGGATAATCCTGGCCCAATTCTTTTTTGGCCGACGTTTCGTAATTGTCCGAGAGGTAGCGCAAAAACAGAAACGACAACATATAGTCGCGGAAATCGTCGGCGTTCATCGCTCCGCGTAACTGGTCGGCAATATCCCAGAGGGTTTTACCCAGTCGGTTGAGCTCTTCTTTAGTCATTGTTGTTTGGTCCCTGTGTTTTCTTTGTGGCTTTTTTTGGCTTGGTCAGTAGTCCAGTGGTTTGGGTGAGTTGCGCCATAGCCTCATCGGCTTGCACAGCTTCAGTATGCAAGCGTTGGTGATGAAATTGTTCGTATTCCTGTTCTGCCAGTTGTTTAGCCATCTGGTGGGATACCTTACCTGCATGGCCGAGAATATCCCTGTCGTTCAGGGTTAAGAACCCGTCCAGCTTATTAATCCAGTCATTCATGCTCATTGGAATGCGCCGCATCGCCTGCCCTTCGGCGAACACAAGATATTGCTCAATCAAATTATTCAGTGCTTGCAGCTCATCGGCGTTGAGATAGTTTTTCGCATTCACCACATCTTGCTTGCGTACTTTTCCGCCCCGCCAGTTGGTCAAGCCCATATTGGTCTTACTGCTGTCAGCCCTGCCGTGAATGATCTCGGCGGCGGTTTGGCCGGTAATCGCCCAGTGCACCTTGTTTTGCACTGTTTTGAAGAAGTCGATGCTGGCGTCCAGCGTTGGGTCATAATCCACACTGGTGGCATAAATATCGGTAATTTTCTGGTAAAAGCGTTTTTCGCTGGTGCGAATATCCTGAATGCGCCGGGTGAGCTCTTCAAAATAATCAAAAGGCTGATCGGGGTTTTTGAGGCGTTCATCATCCAGCACAAAGCCTTTCACAATGTATTCCCGCAACTGGCGGGTTGCCCATTGGCGGAAGCGCGTAGCGGCAAGGCTTTGCACACGGTAGCCCACCGAGATAATGGCATCCAGGTTGTAGTGCTTAAGGGTACGCTTCACCTGTCTTGAGCCCTCTTGGCGAACTACTAAGAAATCCTTAGTGGTTGAGTTTTGAGCAAGCTCACCTTCGGCATAAATGTTTTTTAAGTGCATCAGCACGTTTTCAGGCGTGCTACTAAACAACTCCGCCATTAACGCCTGTGTCAGCCACACGGTTTCATCCATAAAGCGCACATCCAACCGGGTTTGGCCGTCTTCGCTTTGGTAGATGATGAATTGGGAGGGGTTGCTATCGGTCATTGCGCGACTGCCTCCACAATCTGTTCCGGGAACAGTTCGGGGTTGAACCGGTAGTTCGCCATAAAATCATTTAAGATCTTTTTGAAATACTGTTTGTTCTCATCCAGCATTTCGCGGGGTTTAAACAGCGAATAGTTGCCGTGGCTCAGCACGTTGATCAAACGCGCATGGAGAACGCCATCCTCATCGCCGTCTTCCTGTTTAATGCAGGCAGAAAAATTTTTAAAGCCGTGGAAGGTGGCTGTTTTTTCCAGAACGCTGCGCAACATATTGAAGTGGTAAGTGTAAAGCTGATCGGACTGTGCCGCTTCGTACAACTGTTCAAGCAAAGCCACATGGTGGAAGGAAGGCGTGTCTTTGGTGTAACGCAGCGTATATGTGTCCCTGTCTTTATTGATATTCAAAAAGTAAGGCTGCAAGTCTTTTTTCTTTTCGCATAACTCATTCCACATCACATTAAAGAATAGTGCATGGTGCGATGAAAGAACGGTTTTGATTTGGCCGTTGGCGTTCTTCAACAGTTGCGCCAGGTGGCTGGCCACGGCAATGGCATTATTGTCATCCAGCGAGGAGATAGGGTCGTCGATATAAATATACTTGACCCAGCTATACGCTGAGCCCTCATCGGCATCTACTGCCAATTGTGCGACCGCTAGAAAGAAGCACCAGACAAAGATATTCTCTTCGCCGCGCGAGACCTTGATCGGAACGGGGTCGCCGTTTTCATCTCTCTCCCGAAAAAAAGTGATTTCCCATTCCTCGTAATCGATATAAAAGTCAAAGTCCGTATAGCGCGCCAACAGCAGACCGATACGGGTCTCCATTTCCAGTTCTTGCAAACCGCCGAAGAATCGTGAATCACGATTTAGGCATAATACGCGCTTGGCGTCATTCTCCAGATCGTTATCCCAGTAAAACAGGTCTTCGGTAAAGGCATTGAAGTAAAGGGTATCCCGCTCGTTGCCGTTCTTGCCTAAACCCTTGAACGCCATCGACAGGCGGGTTTTGCCCGTGCCGTTGTAGGCAAACAGCAGGATATATTTCTTCTCTTTCAGTTTGTCGCGCAGGTGGGTGGCGACTTCATCCAGATTATTAAAAGACACTAAACCGTTGCTCATGCGACCGCCTCATCCATGGCGGGGAAAAGCTGCTGCATCAGGCCTTTTTTATGATCTTTGAGTGCGTCTATTTTTCTTGTTTGGGCTGTGATGAGCTCGTCGACGGAAGAAATAAAGTCAACGATTAGTTGTTGTTCACTAGGTTCAGGAACTGCGATTTCAATTTTACTAATATTTGTTTTAGATAGGCTCGGAACGCCTCCTGCCTCATTATGGCTAAGCCAATTTATATTTTGAAAAATTAAATATATAAATTTTGGCAAGCAATCTTCGAAAGAATGTGTATAAAAAAGAGTATCCACTGTCCAAAATTTTCCAGTAAGAAATATCGGATGATTTATGGTGCCTTTTCTACCGATACACGCGCTTTCACCATCATACAAATAATCATTTACCGAGAGCATGTAACCACCCGAACCATAAACAGGCACATCACCTTCCGATAAATTTTTGTAGTCTTTACCGTTTCCTATTGTAAATAATTTCTCGAACGGCTTTATCACCCACTCCCCCTTATCCCGAAACTCAGGAAAGCGCAGTTTGGGCAGGGTTTCGCCTTCGGCGGGGAAGAGTTGCTGCATCAGGCCTTTTTTATGGGCTTTGAGAGCGTCGCGTTTTTGGGTTTGGGCAGTGATCAGTTCGTCGATGGAAGCAAGGCAATCGGCGATTTTTTGTTGTTCTTCTTCATCAGGGGGAAAACAGATTTCAAATTCATTTATTTGTTTGGCACTTATATGCGGTATACCACCGCTAGTATTAACTCGATCCACATATGAGTGAAATTTGGTTGAATGTATATGCTGGAATATTAATGAAATAGTCGCTTTACAATCCGTTCTCAAACGGGCAACTCGCTGAATAAGTAATGATCCAGTATCTTCATCGGTAATTAAAGCAGAGTTTTTGCCTACCTTAGAGCCATCCATTCCAATGACTAAGTCATTAATTTGCAGAAAATACTTTTTAAATTTTTGTGTGTCTCCCAGGAAAAACCGATCCATATCTCGGCTATGGCGAATACGACCTTCTGTTATATTTATCCCTCGCATTAAGGGCATGCCACCAGCATCCTCAGAAATTTCTTCGCTTTTAAAGGGATAACCAGATAGTAAATCTACTTTGTCACCAATCGGTAGTTGCTCCCACTCCCTCTTATCCCGAAACTCAGGAAACCGCAGTACTGGCACCAAGACCTTTTTCTCTTGCTTACTCATAGGCATTCAACCCTGAAATCTCGCGTCCTTCGGCGAGTTTTTGCAGGTAAGGCACCAGGTCTACCATCAATGCCAGCTCGGCCTCACGCCGCGCTTTCCAACTCAGCTCCAGGGGGCTAAGCAGGTCGGTGAGTTGTTCGCCGTCGAAGATCATGCGACTCATGATGGTATCGACGAAGGTTTGCAGCGCTTCGCATTGCAGCCCGTGTTTGCTGGCGATATGGCTTAACGCCTCGGCGGCTTTTTGTGCTTTGAAAGTTTGATAGCCTTCGCGGATCTCTTTTTCGTTGAGTGCTTCACCCGTTTTAAGGCTATTGATGTAGTCGATGATGTCGTCGCGTTCGTCCATCAGGTTGGCGTGGGAACTGATCATCTCGATGAGTTGCGCGCGAGTCATCTTTTGCTTGCCGGTTTTCTGGGTGGATTTAGCGATCAGCGCCATGATGTAGTCGTAATCAATCACGCTCGATGCGAACAGTACCAGATCAAACTCCAGTTGTTGCACGGCGGCGTCTGCGTCGTTGTTTTTGACTTGTTTGCGCTTGAGTTCCTGCGCTGTGTCTAGATACATGGCTTTGAAGCCACGCAGGTTATCTTCGGGCAGTTTTTTCTGAATCGTTTCTTTGCTCTGCTGGTCGAGGTCGGTGTATTGCTCCAGTTGGGTCTTGAGTTTTTGCACCTCTTTAAAGTGGTTGATGAATTCCGCCTTGGCTGTATCGCCCTTGAGGTTCACCACTTGCGACGGCTCGCACGCCAGCCCTTTGGATTGCATAAAGTTATCCAGTTGGTCGACGGCCTTTTGATATTTTTCCACCACTTTGGGGGCGGGGTCGACCAGCCAGATTTCCCGCGCTTTATCCTTGGCCGCGCCAGAGAACAAGGCGATGGCGGTGTCCACTTCGCTTTCCTGATAGCGAAAATCGAGGATATTGCCCCAGGGCTTGGTGTCGTTTAGGACGCGGTTGGTGCGCGAGAAGGCCTGGATCAGGCCGTGGTGTTTGAGATTTTTATCCACGTACAGGGTGTTGAGGTATTTGGAGTCGAAGCCTGTGAGCAGCATGTCGACCACGATGGTGATGTCGATCTTGTTTTTGCGCGGGTAGTCGGCATTGGTGTATTTCTGATCCTTGATGCGCTGCTGCACGTCCTGATAGTAGAGATCGAATTCGTTAATGGTGTGGTTGGTGCTGTATTGCTGGTTGTAGTCTGCGATGATTGCTATGAGTGCGGCTTTTTTCTTTTCCGGTTCGACCTGGTTATCGGCTTTTTCCTGCGGCAGATCGTCCTGTAGCTGTTTGATGTCTTTTACGTTTTTATCGTTGTTATTGTCCCTGTCATTGGCAACGGCCTGCGCCGGTGGCGAGAAGACACAAGCAATGTTCAGCGGTTCGTAGGTTTCATCATCACGCTGTTTTTGTGCCTGAATGCTCTTGAACTGTTCATAGTATTCGATGGCGTTATTAATCGAGGCCGTGGCCAACAGGGCGTTAAAGCGCCGTTGGTTGGTAGCGCTGTCGTGCTTTTCCAGTATGGCGTTAATGACCGCTTCGGGTGGTGGTGTCTGGCCCTTCTGTTTTTTAGGCTGGGGCTTTTTGTCGTCATCCTTGCCGCCAGCGTCTTTACCGAAGTAGTCAACGTGGAAACTCAACACGTTTTTATCTTCGATGGCGTGGGTGATGGTGTAGGCGTGTAGTTCTTTTTCAAAAATGTCTTCTGTCTTTAGGTATGAACCCACCGTACCATCGACCTTTTTATAGGTCGCATTGTCTTCAAAAATCGGCGTGCCGGTAAAACCAAACAGCTGGGAATTAGGGAAGAATTCCTTAATGGCTCTGTGGTTCTCGCCAAACTGAGAGCGGTGGCATTCATCGAAAATAATGACCACGCGCTTGTCACGCAGGGGTTCCAGCCGTTCCTTGTAGGTTTGCTTGCCTTTTTGTTTGTGCTGTTTTGCCTTTTTACTGTTTTCATCCAAGGCTAAGCCGAGCTTTTGGATGGTGGTGACGATCACTTTGTCGGCGTAATCCTCCGACAACATGCGGCGCACCAGGGCTTCGGTATTGGTGTTTTGTTCGACGCAGCCTTCCTGGAATTTATTAAATTCCTCACGGGTCTGGCGGTCGAGGTCTTTGCGATCCACCACGAACAGACACTTTTCGATATCGGGATTATCTTTCAGTAAGGTCGAGGCCTTGAAAGACGTCAAGGTCTTGCCGCTGCCGGTGGTGTGCCAAATGTAGCCATTGCCGCGATTCTGGTGGATGGATTCGACGATAGCCTTGACCGCATAGATTTGGTAAGGGCGCATGATGAGCATTTTTTGCTCGCTTTGCACTAAAACCATGTAGCGGCTGATCAGCTGGCCCAGCGTACACTTTTCGAGAAAGTCATCGGCAAAGTCGTGTAGGTGGGCTATTTTGTTGTTGTCTTTATCGGCGTGCTGGTAAATGGGCAAAAAGCGCTCGTCGGCATTAAAGCTGAAATGCTGGTTGCGGTTGTTGGCAAAGTAGCGGGTGTCGCTTTCGTTGCTGACGATAAACAACTGCATGAAACAGAG
>JAJFJH010000349.1 GCA_021774155.1 Nitrosomonas sp. | reverse complement strand
CGTGGTAAAAAGTCAGTGGCGGAAAGAATTATATATGGTGCGCTCGACCAAATTGAGAAAAAAATGGGTAAGGATCCTATCGAGGTTTTTACCCTGGCGCTGTCGAATGTTCGTCCAATAGTGGAAGTTAAAAGTCGCCGCGTAGGTGGAGCTAATTATCAAGTGCCGGTGGAAGTTAGGTCGGTTCGACGTAATGCGTTGGCTATGCGTTGGTTGCGGGATGCGGCGAGAAAAAGAAGTGAAAAGTCGATGGATATGCGTTTAGCGGGTGAAATGTCTGAGGCAGCCGAAGGTCGCGGCGGCGCAGTTAAGAAACGTGAAGAGGTTCATCGTACAGCTGAGTCAAATAAAGCATTCTCGCATTTTAGGTTTTAAATAAGGAGTTGTTGTCCCTTAAATGTAGGTGACAAAACTCAAAAATAATTTTTAATAATAGTTATTAAGGTTCTGATATTGTGGCAAGAAAAACACCAATAGATCGCTATCGCAACATTGGCATCATGGCTCACATTGATGCGGGAAAAACTACGACTACAGAGCGTGTGCTCTTCTATACAGGTGTCTCTCACAAAATCGGAGAGGTGCATGATGGTGCGGCTACAATGGACTGGATGGAGCAAGAGCAAGAGCGGGGCATTACCATTACCTCGGCTGCAACCACTTGTTTCTGGAGTGGAATGGATGATAGCTATCCAGAGCATCGCATTAATATTATTGATACCCCTGGGCACGTAGATTTTACGATTGAGGTGGAAAGATCGTTGCGTGTTCTTGATGGGGCGTGTACGGTTTTTTGTGCGGTAGGTGGTGTTCAGCCGCAGACAGAAACTGTTTGGCGTCAGGCAAATAAGTATAAAGTGCCGCGGCTTGCGTTTGTTAATAAGATGGATAGGTCGGGTGCGAATTTTATGCGTGTTCACGATCAGATTAAGACTCGCTTGAAAGCTGCACCAATTCCTATACAGTTGCCTATTGGAGCTGAAGAGAATTTTGAAGGTGTTGTCGATCTAGTTAAGATGAAGGCTATATATTGGGATGAGGCGACACGGGGAATTAAGTTCGAAGAAAGGGAGATAGCGCCAGAAATGCTTGATGAAGCAAAAAAATGGCGCGATAACATGCTGGAAACGGCGGCAGAGGCAAGTGAAGAGCTAATGAATAAGTACCTTGAAGAAGGTGATTTGTCACTTACTGATATTAAGCTGGGGTTAAGAGCGCGTACGTTGAATAATGAAATTGTTCCAATGTTGTGTGGTACAGCCTTTAAAAATAAAGGTGTGCAGGCAATGCTAGATGCGGTTATTGATTACCTTCCTTCGCCAATTGATGTGCATGCGATTGATGGTGTAGATGATGATGGCAAGCCTAGTGAGCGACAGCCAAAGGATGATGGACCGTTCTCAGGTCTGGCATTTAAGATTGCGACAGACCCATATGTCGGTCAACTAATATTCTTTAGAGTGTATTCTGGTGTTGTTAGATCAGGTGATACTATTTATAATCCTGTTAAAGGAAAAAAAGATAGAATTGGTCGTATTTTGCAAATGCATGCGAATCAGCGTGAAGAAATAAAAGAGGTTAGGGCGGGTGATATAGCTGCGGCTGTCGGTTTAAAAGAGGCAACAACGGGTGATACGCTATGCGACCCAAAAAATATAATAACGCTTGAGCGCATGGAATTTCCAGAGCCCGTGATACATGTAGCGGTGGAGCCTAAAACAAAGATAGATCAGGAAAAAATGGGAATTGCGCTGAATCGCTTGGCGCAGGAAGACCCGTCGTTTAGGGTTCGTACCGATGAAGAGTCGGGTCAGACAATTATTTCGGGTATGGGTGAATTGCACCTGGAGATTATTGTTGATCGAATGAAGCGAGAATTTGGTGTCGAGGCAAATGTGGGTGCGCCGCAAGTAGCTTACCGAGAAGCAATCAAGAAAATGGTTGAGGTTGAGGGTAAGTTCGTTAAGCAGTCTGGAGGTCGTGGTCAATATGGGCATGTTTGGCTAAAAATGGAGCCAAATGAAACCGGAAAGGGATTTGAGTTTATAGATCAGATTAAAGGTGGTGTGGTTCCGCGTGATTTTATTCCTGCAGTGGAAAAGGGTCTGAATGAAACGCTGCCAAATGGGGTTCTTGCTGGCTTTCCAGTGGTTGACGTGAAGGTAACTTTGTTTGATGGTTCTTACCATGATGTCGATTCAAATGAGAATGCTTTTAAAATGGCAGCCTCAATGGCTTTTAAGGCCGGAATGCGTAAAGCAAATCCCGTTTTGCTTGAGCCGATGATGGCTGTTGAGGTTGAGACACCGGAAGAGTTCATGGGTAATGTGGTGGGAGATTTGTCGTCAAGACGAGGAATGATACAGGGCATGGAGGATTTGCCAGGTATGAAGATCATTAGATCAGAAGTGCCATTAGCAGAAATGTTTGGATACTCAACTTCGCTGCGTTCTGCTACACAGGGCCGGGCCACGTATACCATGGAATTCAAGCATTATTCTGAGGCGCCAAAAAATGTAGCCGAAGCTATAATTAACAAAAGGTGAAATAGTAAATGGGCAGTGTAAAGGAAAATCATGGCAAAAAGTAAATTTGAGCGGTCCAAGCCGCATGTCAATGTAGGGACAATTGGTCATGTGGATCATGGCAAGACTACACTGACGGCAGCAATTACAACGATATTGACGAAGCAATTTGGTGGAGAAGCGAAGAGCT
>JAJFJH010000348.1 GCA_021774155.1 Nitrosomonas sp. | reverse complement strand
TTTGTTGTTAGTTTTATGAAACAAACTTATGGTATTGAAATCAGTTTTGTTGATTGGATGTTGTTCGGCATTCCAACAGTTATCGTGATGGTCTATGCGGCATGGTGGGTGCTAACAAAATGGGCGTATCCGTTTGACTTGTGTGGCGTGCCGATTGCCAGAGACATCATTGCTGATGAGCTGAAGCGTATGGGTGCAATGACAACACCTGAGAAACGAGTGACTTTTGTATTTTGCTTAGTAGCAATTGCCTGGGTCGTGCGTGTGCCTGTTCAACAAAACTTTGAAATGATTTTGTGGCTAAATGACGCCATGATAGCGATAGGTGGCGCGGTGCTTATGTTCATGATCCCATCTGGCCATGCAAAAGAAAAAGGCACAGCGCTACTGGACTGGGAAAGTGCAAACAAACTACCTTGGGGGGTGCTGATTTTATTTGGTGGTGGGCTAAGTCTTGCTGCTGCAATTAAAAATACAGGACTTGGTTTGTGGATAGGTGATGGTTTGTCTGGTTTTGCAGATTTAGAGCTAATATTTCTCATCTTAGGGCTTGTTACATTGGTTATTTTCTTGACTGAGCTGACCAGTAATGTAGCAACTACAGCTACATTTTTACCTGTTTTTGGGGCATTAGCGGTTATCGGCGGGCTTGATCCCATGGTATTGTTCGTGCCAACAGCGCTGGCAGCAAGCTGTGCTTTTATGTTGCCTGTTGCAACAGCACCTTACGCGATTGTGTATGCGACGGGTAACGTCACCATTTCTCAGATGGTAAGTGCCGGTTTTAAATTAAACCTTATGGCGATTGCGATTGTCACCATCTTATCTTATTTGCTGGTTCCTGTCGTATTTGGATGAGGGCATAGTAATAGGGTTGCATGAGTAGAGAGTCATTCTTTTGTCCGAACCCGTATAATAAGTGCATGCCATCCTCATTTAATAAAGCAATCAATGTTTCTTCAATAATGCCCCAAGCATCTAATATCCTAAAAGACATTTTTGGTTATTCGGCTTTTCGTGGTCAGCAAGCTGAGGTGATCACGCATGTTGCTGTTGGCGGTGATTGTTTAGTATTGATGCCGACGGGTGGCGGTAAATCATTATGCTATCAAATTCCGGCTTTAATGCGCAACGGAGTTGCTGTGGTGGTGTCACCATTAATTGCACTTATGCAAAATCAAGTCGCTGCATTGCACGAACTGGGTGTGCGTTCTGCATTTCTTAACTCTTCATTGACGCATGGAGAAGCATTTGATGTTGAGCGTAATTTTCTGGCAGGTCAGTATGACTTGTTATATGTTGCACCTGAGCGATTGCTAACGCCGCGTTTTCTGGGTTTGATGGCGAACACGCCGCTGGCATTATTTGCTATTGATGAGGCGCATTGTGTCTCGCAATGGGGGCATGATTTTCGTCCTGAATACATTCAATTGTCGGTATTGCAAGAGCGCTTTCCTGATGTGCCACGTATAGCCCTGACGGCGACTGCAGATACGGTAACGCGCAAAGAGATTATTGAGCGTCTGGGTCTTAATGGCGCGAAAATCTTTGTTTCTAGCTTTGATCGCCCGAATATACGTTATCAAGTAATCGATAGAACAAGTGGTAGGTCGCAATTGCTAGATTTTATCCAGTCTGAACATAAAGGTGACGCTGGCATTGTCTATTGTATGTCGCGGAAAAAGGTTGAAGAAACGGCGGGTTGGTTGGTAGATAAAGGCGTCAATGCAATTCCCTATCATGCAGGTATGAATACACAAGTGCGTAGTCATCATCAGGAAAGGTTTCTGCGTGAAGATGGCGTTGTTATGGTTGCAACCATTGCTTTTGGTATGGGAATTGACAAGCCTGATGTGCGCTTTGTGGCACATTTAGATTTGCCCAAGAGTATCGAGGGTTATTATCAAGAAACTGGGCGTGCAGGTCGTGATGGTCAGGCAGCCACCGCTTGGATGGCCTATGGCTTGGGTGATGTGGTGCGGCAATTAAGAATGATCGAGAACTCTGAAGCTGAAGATCAATTTAAACGCGTTGCTTCAACAAAGCTTAATGCATTGCTTGCATTATGCGAGGCATCAGTGTGCCGACGCACACTTTTACTGCGTTATTTTGGTGAAATCGCTACGGATACGCCTTGCGGAAATTGTGATGTGTGTCTTGATCCGCCGACAGTGTGGGATGGAACGGTGGCGGCGCAGAAGGCGTTGTCATGTGTTTATCGAACCGGTCAGAACTTTGGTGTGGGTTATTTGATTGATGTGTTGCTAGGTAATGATACCGACCGAGTCAAGCAATGGATGCACAATAAAGTTAGCACATTTGGAATCGGTAAAGAATTGGATGAGAAAGTTTGGCGGGCTGTATTTCGACAATTAATTGCGCTTGGATTTTTGACGCCTGATAGTGAAGGGCATGGCTCGTTATTGTTAACAGAAACGAGTCGAGCAGTCCTTAAAGGACTGCAAGCTGTCTACTTAAAGCAACAGAAAGAAAATAGACGGGTTGTAAAACTGAAAAGAAGTGATGATTTAACCGGCTTTGAACCGATTGAGCGTGAAATGTGGGAGCGTTTGCGTTTGTGGCGTACAGAAACAGCTAAAGAGCACGGTGTGCCAGCTTATGTAGTGTTTCATGATGCAACGCTAAAAGAACTGGTACGCTTATGTCCACAAACGGAAAAAGAGTTAAGTCAGGTGATGGGGGTGGGGTCTCATAAACTAGAAATGTATGGCGTGAGTTTACTTGGGATTCTTCGTGGGTGACGATAGAGCTCAATGAAAGTTTTTATGTAAAGTAGTCGTTTTGAATCGGAATAACGCTTAAAACAACACTTGTGTTGCTCAAATGCAACACAATGTGGCTTTGTGGCTGAAAAAATGCTCGTTTTTCTTGCAGCGTGGATTCGTGTTGGGCACAATCGACACAACCCTCCTAATAGAGGTCAGATTCAAGTTGAAAGCGGGGTGCATTCCGGTGGAGTGTGGTTAGGCAGGTTGACAGCCCCAATTGTTTTTATATCAAAGGAGAACTTCAGTATGAAGAAGAAACTTATTTCATTGGCAGTAGCTGGTGCATTGGCAACGCCGCTAGCAGTTTCAGCAGATAGCACAAATGTCACCCTTTTTGGTAGTGCTCAAGCTGAATACAATACAGTTGATATTGATGGTATTTCTAGTCAATCAAATGTTGGTGATGATGCTGGTAGATCAAGATGGGGATTGAATGTCACCGAGCAATTAGGTGGTGGACTGAGAGCAATGGCTCATATTGAATATGGCTTAAATTTGGGTAGTGGCGATATCGGTTTTGCTCGTGAGCGCTGGGTTGGTCTTGGTAATGACGCTTGGGGTGACGTTAAGTTTGGTCGTGTCGCATCACCATTTAAAGATTTTGCCGGTGGTATGACGATAGATCCATTTGCATACACAACCCTGCAAGCAGGCGGTAGTGGTGGCACAATGGTTGCATCAGCTAATGGTATGGGTGCAGGTGCGAATGGTTTTGTTAACAGTGCTGCGCGTTATGACTCACCTGTTGTCGAGGGTTTCGCTTTTTCAGCATTGTTAATGCCAGGTGATTCACAAAGATTGGATCCGGTTCTAGGTGGTAGTGGTGGTGGTAGTGGTGGTGCTAATTCCGGTGGTGAGGATGGTGAGTGGGATTTCCAAATTGCAGCTAAGCATAGCTCAGAATTTGGCGCTCATGGATTTGATGTGTTTGGCGGTTATTCTAGAGATAACGTTAGTACATCACAAAGAAACCTCATAGCTGGCGATGTCGATGATGAAGAAATCTGGCGTGGTGGTGCTTCTTGGACCTTCGCAGATTTCCGCTTGAGTGGCCAATATGAAAATATTAACAATGCGAGTTTGACCGGTGCTGCGAGTTGTACGACTGCAGGTATGTTGGGTGCTACAGGACCAGCAACTGGCGGTACGGGACAATGTAATTCTGCCATGAATGTCAATGGTGATGGTAATGTTTGGTTTGTTGGTGGTGAATACAAGATTGGTAATACCAGACTAATCGCCCAAGGTGGTATGTCACATGCGAAAAAAGTTTCTGGATTTGCAAGCACCAAGGATGCAAGAAGTTTCACCGTTGGAGCGATTCATGATCTGAGCAAACGGTCTAGTTTATTTGGTGGTTATCAGCGCGTAGATGTACGTGATCATACAGTAGGCGCTGCTGATACTGATCGTAACACCTACACAGTCGGTGTGCGTCACCACTTCTAATCAAAGTTGGTTGATAAGAAAGGGCATCGTTTGATGCCCTTTTTTTTGTCCAAAATATGTTAAAAGTTGTTTTCTTTGTAATTGACCTAATATGATTTGTGCACGTAGTATAGGGTTTTTCGCATGTTAGTAGTTTTACGTTTTTAGGGTATTATAAATTTTAGGGAGACTCAGTACTGATGAGTATGAAGAACTGGACGGAAGAAGAACTAACTTCAACGCTTGAGAAACTTGAGACATGGAGAATTCAATATAGAGGCACAGGCTGGGGGCCACGCTTGTGGCTAATTACCGCGCTCTTGGGTGCTTTTGCAATTTCTACAGGTGTTGCATTTATGTTCCTTGATGGGGTGACGGCCTTAAGTTTGATTTTAATTCTATTGGGTTCGATTACGTGCTTTTCCTGGTATCAGAGTGAGAAACGAAAGAAAGTAAATATTACGTATATTGAGGATATAACAAAAGAATTAAAACGCCGTAAACGCCAGAAAGCCAAGTCTGAAAAAGAGGCAAGAAAGAAGGGAGAGGGTAAAAAAATTTCAGACAAGAAGCGCTCAGTCCAAGAAGCTTCAGATAATAACGAAGAAAAAGTGACTAAAGATGATGGTAAGTCTAATGATAAAGAAATTAAAGCGGATGTCTCAGGTAAAGAATAACCTATTAATGGACGTGTAAGGTGTGAATGCAAAAGTTGATCTCATGGCTGGCTAGTTTTCTTAAGCAACTTGTAGGAGAGCCTATAGAAAGTCAGGGCATTGTTGGAGAAACGATAAAGTTAAGTAATGAAGATAAGTCTCTTTTTGCAAAGCTTTGTCAGTTTGTCTGGACACAAGGTGAGCCTGTACCGCTAATTTTTGATGTAAAAGACGAAATATATACCAGTCAAGGGATTACTTTTTCATCGCTTAAACACTTACAAACGCTGGGTTTGTTAACGTTGGAACCGCGAGGCTATATAAAGAAAAAGATTGGTAGGCACACGCGATTGTTTTATGCGGGCAAGCCGACCAAGATTGCGTTTCCGCATGACTGCAATAATCAATTGGATCTGGGTCATGTGCTATTAACGGAAGCCGGAAAAGAACTGGCGGTTTCTTATGGTGTGTCACGTAATCAAGAATTTTATGAATATGTTGTCGCCAGGTGGTTTCAGCAGGGGTTGGTTGTGTCGTCAATACAGCTTGATATTGAGAAGTTACCGCATTCGCATTAATTTAAAGAATAAGTATCGCTCGGTAGTCGTTGACATTGGTATAGGTGGGGCCTGTAATGATTAAATTACCCAGTTGTTCAAAGAAATGATAAGAGTCGTTATGGGTAAGTAAGCGACGTGCATTGATACCCAGTTGCTTCGATCTAGACCAAGTATCGGGTGTGATAATAGCCCCCGCATTATCTTCTGATCCGTCAATCCCGTCCGTATCACAAGCAGTTGCGTAAACATTATCCATGCCGTTAAGCTCAATGGCCAATGAAAGTAAAAACTCTGTATTACGCCCACCACATCCATTTCCTTTGACGGCGACTGTTGTTTCTCCGCCTGAAAGTAACGCAATAGGCGGTTTCCATGGCTTTGAATATTGCCTGATTTCCTTTATCAGCGCAGCATAAACCTTCGCAACATCACGTGCTTCGCCTGTTACCGTATCACCGAGTATGGCGGCGGATATCCCATGTTTGTGGAAAAATGCATCAGATGCATTCAGCGAGTGACGGGCGCTAGCAATGACTCGATTCTCTACATTCCTAAAGACGGATGAGCCTGGCTTGGGTGTTTCTGCAAGCACTTGTTGGCAACCTGAATGTAAGGTTTTATTGATGACGAGAGGTGTATTTATTGCATAATGTTCGAGTATGTTAAGTGCGTCAGAGTAGGTTGATGGGTCTGGTGCACAGGGACCTGAAGCAATATGGGTTGGTTCATCACCGACGACATCTGAAATAATTAATGCAAGTATGGGTGCATTGCACATTACGGCGAGTTTTCCACCCTGAACAGTTGAGAGGTGTTTGCGTATAATGTTGATTTCTTGAATCGTGGCACCACTTTTGAGTAATTGTTGCGTGATGTTTTGTAAATCATTCACGGTGACATTGCCTACAGGTGCTGAGAGTAAGCTTGATCCGCCGCCGCTGAATAGACACAGCAATAAATCATTAGAGCTAAGTTGTTGTACCGCTTTGGTTAGCTGTTGTGTAGCCTGTATGCCTTGCTTATCGGGGACAGGGTGGCCCGCTTCAACCACTTTGATTTTCTGCGTTGGAAGCGTATGACCGTAACGGGTGATGACTAATCCATCCATCGAGGCATTTGGTGGCCAGTGCTGTTCAACGGCAAGTGCCATAGCCGCCGCTGCTTTACCTGCGCCAACGACCAATGTTCGTCCTTTGGGTGGTTTGGGTAAATGAAGAGGAACAACGTGCAGTGGGTTGGCGGCATTAACCGCCACTTTGAAACTATTTAGCAAGTATTCTCGAGGATTCATGCTATAGCACCAATCACTTGTTGAGCTTATGTTTTAAATAATGGCCAGTGAAACTGGCTTTGTTTGCTGCAATGCTCTCTGGCGTGCCTTCAGCAATAATTTTCCCGCCGCCATCGCCGCCTTCAGGCCCCAGATCGATAATCCAGTCGGCTGTTTTGATAACATCCAGGTTGTGTTCAATAACAACGACGGTGTTGCCATGATCGCGCAAACGATGAAGCACGTTTAGCAATAAGTCAATATCCTGGAAATGCAATCCAGTCGTGGGTTCGTCTAGGATGTATAGTGTGCGCCCGGTGTCACGTTTAGAAAGTTCTAGTGATAATTTGACACGTTGCGCTTCACCGCCCGATAGCGTGGTTGCTGATTGGCCTAAGGTGATGTAACCCAGCCCAACATCGAGTAGCGTTTTTAATTTTCGAGCCACAGTGGGTACAGGACTGAAAAACTCATAGGCTTTCTCGACGGTCAGCTGCAGAATGTCATTGATGTTCTTGCCTTTGTATTGAATCTCTAAAGTTTCACGATTGTAACGTTTGCCGTGACAAACATCACAGGTGACATAGATGTCCGGCAGGAAGTGCATTTCAACTTTGATTACGCCATCGCCTTGACATGACTCACAGCGCCCACCTTTAACATTGAATGAGAAGCGCCCTGGTGCATAGCCACGTTCCCGTGCATGTGGAACGCCAGAAAATAGCTCACGAACGGGTGTGAAGAGTCCGGTATAAGTGGCGGGATTTGAGCGTGGTGTGCGACCAATGGGGCTTTGGTCGATATTAATCACTTTATCAAAGAATGCGAGCCCATCAATGCTTTGGTGGGGGGCTGGTTCGGCATTGCTGCCATAGAGATGACGTGCGACGGCACGATAAAGTGTTTCATTGATGAGTGTTGATTTGCCTGACCCGGAGACGCCTGTTATGCAGACAAATAAGCCGGCAGGTAAGTGGAGATTAACGTCTTTTAGGTTGTTACCAGATGCGCCAATAATTTCAAGAAAACGATCGCTTTTGGGTTCAGTACGTTTTTCTGGTACGGCAATCTTTAAATTGCCTGAAAGATATTGGCCGGTGAGTGAATTAGCGTCTGCTTTAATGGATTGTGGTGTGCCCTGAGCGATGATATGCCCACCATGCTCACCGGCACCTGGCCCCATGTCAACAACGTAGTCAGCTAGTGAAATGGCATCTTGGTCATGTTCGACAACAATGACACTGTTGCCGATATTGCGCAAATGCTTGAGGGTGTCTAGTAAACGATCATTATCTCGTTGATGTAGACCAATTGATGGCTCGTCCAGCACGTACATAACACCGGTTAGACCTGAGCCTATTTGACTGGCTAGGCGAATGCGTTGAGACTCTCCACCAGATAAGGTGTCAGCTGAACGATCCAGTGATAGATAGTCTAGCCCCACGTTATTAAGAAATTGTAAGCGGCTAGAAATCTCAGTGACGATGCGTTCAGCAATAGCTTGTTTGTGTCCAACAAGCTTCATTTCATCAAAAAAGGTTTTGGATTGTTTCAACGGCCATTTATTAATTTCATAAATAGCTTGTCCGCCAACTTGAACATGACGCGCTGCTTGGCATAGTCGTGTGCCATTGCATTCTGGGCATGTTTTTGAGTTGTGATATTTAGATAACTCTTCACGTACTACTTGTGACTCTGTTTCTTTGTATCGTCTTGTTAGATTGGGAATAATGCCCTCGAACGTATGCGTCTGTTTATGTTTTTTACCGCCATCATTTAAGTATAGAAACTGAATCTTTTCACTACCGGATCCATTCAGAATAATATTTTGAATGTCTTCGTCTAACTCTTCGAATGACGTTTCTAAATCAAATCCATAGTGATTTGCAAGGCCAGTGAGTAGTTGAAAATAAA
>JAJFJH010000347.1 GCA_021774155.1 Nitrosomonas sp. | reverse complement strand
GTCATGTATTCAGGCCAGTTGGTGTTTGAAGTGGTTTAACTTGTGATTCCCCGTGGCTTTGCCACGGGGTTGTTTATCTAGCCCCAATATTGCACCAGTATATTCAGTTTCGGCCTGTAACCCTTATGTTTACTGATCTTTAGGAGATTGTTTAAAAATATGGCTTGTACCGAGCACTTAATTTTCTGGTTTTTAACTTGCCCTGTTCTGAATTGAGCGCACATGCTTGCTACGCCGCAGAATAACTGCAGCCCCGGTCGCGAGCACGTTCAATTCAAAACAGTTCAGCGTTTAAATTCCAGAAACTGGTGCAATATTGGGGCTAGAAACGCTGATTAAAATTTCCAGTCTTAATGATTAATTGCTGCTCGTATCCCCAATGTGAGTCTTGCCTCTAGTTTCAGCTAATTTCACCTGTTTTTCGCGTTCTTGGTATCTGGCTCGATCTTCATCTGTGCGTTTATGGTAACAAGCTGGACAGCTAATGCCCTGTTGATAGTATTTGCTTAATTTATCTTCGTCAGAAATTGGTACGCGGCAAGCGTGACACTGGTCATAACTACCTCTCTCAAGTTGATGGTTGACGGTGACGCGTTCATCAAATACGAAACATTCGCCTTTCCATAAAGACTTTTCTTCTGGAATCTCCTCGAGGTATTTGAGAATGCCACCTTTCAGGTGATAGACTTCCTTAAATCCTTGTTTTTTCAGAAATGCAGTAGATTTTTCACAGCGAATACCCCCCGTGCAATACATGGCTACTTTTTTATGCACGGATGGGTCTAGGTGTTCAGAGACGTATTGCGGGAATTCACGGAACGTTGTGGTTTTGGGGTCTGTTGCATGAGCAAAAGCACCAACGGCAACTTCATACTGGTTGCGCGTGTCGACAAGCAAAACATCCGGGTCACTAATCAAGTCATTCCATTGTTGAGGTGTCACATAGGTGCCAACTGACTGATTCGGGTCGATACCTTTGACGCCCATGGTGACAATTTCTTTTTTTAGTTTAACCTTGCTGCGTTTGAATGGCAGGTTGTCCGTGACGGCTTCTTTGGTCTCAATTTCAGAAAATTCTGGGATGGTTCGCACCCATTTTAATAAGGCGTCGATACCCGACCGGCTACCTGAAATAGTGCCATTAACCCCCTCTTTCGCAAGCAAGACCGTGCCTTTGACTTGGTTTTCAATCATTTTTGCCTGCAGTGGAGGCTGTATCTCTTTATATTGAGGTAGAGAGACAAACCTATAAAGGGCACAAACAATATATTTTGACATTCTAGTCTCCTCTTTCATGCCGAATTATAAATCAAGAGTACTTTGTCTTCAGAATAATTGAGACCAAACACATTGTTTAAGAAACGACTGAAAAGTTTGAGCTAAAGATCGTACGGTTATTTGTGTTAAATCTTATGGATCTTCCGCTGTCTTGCAATATCCATCTTTATCTAATATGTACGCACTTGCCAGATGAACCTATATTATCTCTCTACAGCAACCAAATTGAATGCAGATCAGCAGGCTATTATTAGTGTACGGATGGGTCATCTCAGAAAAATATCATAGTAAATCTACCGTTCAATACTATCTTTCACTGCTTGCAAATTTTATTCGCTCTGTGTTTCTCCCATCTTTTTCTTCTATTTCAAACGCTCCTCACTTAAAAACTGAGCGCCGCAAAACCAATTCCACTTGTTTTTTACGACGTTATTTATTAATGAAAATAGTGATTTGGTACCAAAGTACATGACGCTAGCCCTTACACGGCAAGAGTTTTTTTCAGCAGAAATCAAAGCGTACAGCATTAATTGCTTTTTTATCAGTAACTTAATAAGTTGGCATGGGAATTGCTAT
Organism: Nitrosomonas sp.; assembly: GCA_021774155.1. Lineage (GTDB taxonomy): Bacteria > Pseudomonadota > Gammaproteobacteria > Burkholderiales > Nitrosomonadaceae > Nitrosomonas. The sequence goes on along the minus strand of JAJFJH010000347.1, from coordinate 709 downwards.
AGAGCAAGTGAAGCAACTAGTTTCATTAAATAACAAAATGGAGTTTTAGCAATGAAGAATTTAATATCACAATCAGTAAAAGTTTTTACAGTGTCAGCATTAAGTACTGTGCTTTGGGTTGGAACAAGTCATGCGGCATTTGTTTTGAAAGTGCAAGATGTCACAAACGGTATTACAACGACTGTTACTGATAATAGCGTGGGCGATCTTTCTGCAATAGCAGGATTCATTAACGCAACGGTTGTTACCCCCAATGCAAGTATTGTCACTTCTATTGGCACCAGCAAGCCGTTGGGCGGCAATAGTAATACGGTAGCCCTAATGGATTTACTCAATGTAGACATTACCTCTAACAGTGCTCTCGATCTTGTGATCAGCTTGACTGATACAGATTTTGACCTAAATGGAATAGGTGGTCTAGGGTTCGGTTTCTTGGGCGCAAGTATTGGCGGAACAATGGGATTTAATTCTTTAAACAGCTTGCAAGTGGATTATTTCTTCAACACATCAAATGTAGAATTTGATACAGTTGGTGCTACGTCGATTTCATCCGCCACGTGGAATGGTTCTGGTGCATTTAGTGAGAATGTCGCAAAAGCGTTAGTGAGCCCTGTAAATGCCCCATTCTCTTTAACACAAATTGCAACTATTCATCTGGAAGCAAATCAGATCATTTCTTATGACTCTGAGGTGTCTGTTGTACCTGAGC
>JAJFJH010000346.1 GCA_021774155.1 Nitrosomonas sp. | reverse complement strand
CACCCCTGGCAAGATGAATACAGACTAGCCTGGAACAGCAGTTAGCGCAGACTTTTCAGTACAACTAGAACAAGAAAACAGCCTGAAAGCTGAACTTCAGCTTGTCGTACTCTACTGTTCATGGTGCTTTTCGTCGAATGCTCGCAAGCGAGCACTCGCCAAAAAGCTCAAAAAGGCAAAAGAGCATGAAAATTCCAACGATTCAACCTCTTGTATACTATATGCATGAATAGATGGGGGTTTGCAAAATTCCACTTCATTCGTCAAGATTTCATAGCTTTGCAAATCACAATTTCAAAATTTAATAACCGGCTATAGTGAACATTTTTCATTTATGTCAAGTTCATTGATTGCCTCTGCATGCCGTTATCCATAGAATTAAGTAAATCAAATCGAATCGCACAATCAAGGAAAGTTCCTAAACAGCTTAGCTAAACAGTGCACTTAAATCAATCTCCTACCGCTGGTCACCAGTGCGCTGAAATCTGCAATTCAATTTGACTTAATCTGATTACTAGAATGGCTCAGCTAATTGCTGAGTCATTTTTTTGCCTTAGTGTAAAGGAGAAAAAATGATTTCAAAAAACATGTTAACGGCCATTCGAAAAGGGCGAAAAAATTCTAAGCCATGGACTGGCAAGTACTCTTCCAAAACAGATTCGATTAAAGAAAGAAAAACCTGGGTTTTTCTTTCTACTTACGAAACGCTCGGAAGGCTTAACTTTCGAGAGCCCAATTCAAAAAACGACAAAAAAAAACCAAATTGAACTTATAGCCAAGCAATTAATTGCTTATTGTAAAACACAGATGCCGACCACCAGAGTCGGTTTTTCATTGAGGACTTTATCATGCAAAATCAAGTTGATACTAAACTAACTGCAACCAAAAACTACTGGACAACAGTCATTTCTCAAATGGCCAACAATGGATTAATTGACACAGAGGAGCAACTTAGCTTGCTTCTCAGCTCTGTTATAGACACACTAGAAGACTTCTTACAACCTTCCAGTGTTAGTGGAATCTGTGTTGGTAGCTGTGAGCTAAGATCGTTTAGAGAATTAGAAAACATTGTTCCAAAATATTATCTAAGCAGGGACAGTCTACCTTTATCGAGCAAATATGAGTTTGCTCAATACTCAATTGACTGTCTAACCGAGCAAGTATATGACCTGGAAATTCAATCAATCTCTCAATCTTAGAATTGGTCAAACATGTGCCTAGCATGACAAATAAGGGGATATTTACAAGGAGGCTTCTGCTTTCTTTATCCAAAAATTCGTTTTACCATAAATTTTAGTATTACATTACTTAGTATAAACACATGAAAATCAAACGCTGCAAAAATCGCTTTCTCTAAATGGTAAAGCTTCTCCTCTGCCGCGTTTAAATTTCCCCAGGCTTAACACGAGACTATCGCATTCACCTGATCCAAGCCGCCAGGAACAAACATTTCCGGGCGGCCAATTTCAAGGGCTAGAGGGCTCTAGGCTGCTTCAGCAACCGGAGCTTCGATTTCCACCCCTTCCTCAATGGCGACTTCAAGCGGTTTCACATGCAGAGGCGGTACCTTGTACTCAAGGGGACCGACCAATGTTGGAAATTTGACCACATGAATGTCACCGATGGCTCGAAGGTAAGTTCCTTCATGCCAGGTGTTTCCGCCAAGAAAGGCGACTTTCTGATTACGTTCGTATGTATAATTCATGGTTTTTCTCCAATTATCATCTCTAACAACCCGGATAACCAGGAGTGAGACTAGGTTATACGCTGCCCGTGTTAAAGGATAGCGTTCTGGCAGAGTGCCAGTTAAGAAGTCAGATGTTTCACCCTTTTGAGGTGATAGTCTGCCTTCTGATTCATCCACTGTGCCGAATCCATCAGTTGTACGGCAGCAACTCCCATTGCCGCAACTTCAGGTTCAGACACGTTTACTTCCACACCGGCGGAATCGTCTTTTGCTATTTTCAATGCATCTTTGAGAACTTGAACCGCCTGCTCAATCATTGCAAGCGCCATAGAAGCGCTTTGCTGAGCAGAGCAAATGGAAAGAAGTACAGGGAAAGGTCCTTCTTTGGCAATCTTGCTAGAAGCATTTGCTTTGGTTTTAATTCTGCGTTTTGCTTGGGAAACAACGAATAGTTGGAACGTTAGTTCTTGAACTTGTCTTTCCATTTTTTTCGGGGGTTAAGGGTTATTGTTATTGGTTTACGATGCAGTCAATTTCCGTTTGATATTGCTATCGGGAAGAACTGAGCAAATTTCATTCAGAACATTCAATCCAACGAAATTCTCAAAAGCAGCTTTCCTACATCTGCCCAAGGCAGAAGTGAGAATCTTGAATAAGTATATTTAGCTGAACTTGAAAGTTATATTGGCTCGAAATTGAAATGAACGAAAGATATACTTATTACTAACAAGAAATATCCAAAGTAATCAAGCAACTAAAAACAGTGGCGCAATACCTCAAAGAAACAAACTGACAGCCTAAATCCTTCGCCAGCAAAGAGCTTTAGCGGTCACCCAGGTTTTAACCAATGAAAAACACATTTAATGCAACATCGACTTCATTCGTGATATCACCACATATTACAGATTCGCGCACCCTTGTACGCCTTTTAATCTTGAACAAATCGATGACATTTTCTACTCAATTCTTAGTTATATGCCATTAGTTCGCACAGCGTTGCACGCCGTCTAATCTTGAACAAATCGATGACAGTTTCTACTCAATACTTAGTCATTTACCATTAGTTCGCACAGCGTTGCAGACCGTCTAATCTTGAACAAATCTATGGCAGTTTCCACACAAAATCTTATTTGAAGGTGGACA
>JAJFJH010000345.1 GCA_021774155.1 Nitrosomonas sp. | reverse complement strand
TCTTCAACACCTCCGCGGTCACGGCATCGTAATTGACCGGAATGCGGCCGGTCTTCAGATAGAATATCGTCTGCATGATGACGCCCATCACCATAGCGCCCGCGAGCTTGGTGTCCATCTTACGGAAGACGCCCTGTTTTTGACCCAGCCGCAGGATCTTGGTCAGCGTCTGCATGGGCTTCATATTTCCGCGTGAGAGCTTCTTAATCTCGGTCTGGTGCGCGGCAATGATAAAACTGTAGCGCCGTTGCTCGATACGGGAGAATTCAAAAAAGACTGCGATGTAGGACTGCAGCATCTCCAGCGGTTCCTTGGTATGCAGCAAGTAGCCTTTGAGGAATTTTGCGAAGTAGTCAAGATTTTCGACAAAAATGCTTTCGGCAAGATCCTCTTTGCTGCTAAAATGGCGATAAATCGTGCCTTCGGAGATCCCGGCCCGCAGCGCGATGTCGCGCGTGGTGGTCGCTTTGATGCCCTTGCGCATAAAGAGCGCGAGAGCAGCATCGATGACTTCAGCTTTTTTCGTAATCGGTCGGGACATGGGATAAGTGAGTGATTACTTACACGCCGGGATGATAGCAAAAGCGGGAAAGAATGTCAAGCGTTTTTTGAAAGATTGCTGTGGAAAATCTATTGAGTCCATTGTTGGGTTCAAGAAGACGAACCCAACCTACCGACTTACGTGCAGGATAATAGGCAGTCTGAGAAGAAATGTCAAGCGCTTCTTTGAAGATTGTAGTTTCAAATCTAGTTTGTCACTTTTCTATATTTGGTTTGCCACCATGCTATTCTGTATATCTAATACACTTATTCCAATTTTCTTTGGTGACATCTATATATCAATTGTCAGTTATTCAACCACACCTCTATTCACAATAGGAAATTCAACTCTTCTGTTATCCACCGAAGAAAGCTGCGACAAAAATTGCAGCTCCTGAAAATAAAACAGCAGCACCCTGCGAAGGACACTGCTGTTTTACATCGAATGCATCAAAGAAGCACATTCCGTCAAGGCTTGCATGCATGGCGACGGTACTCGCTCGGCGTTTTGCCGAGCACCCGTTTGAAGTGCTTGTTGAGGTGGCTCTGGTCGCAGAATCCGGTTGCAGCTGCCACTGAAGCCACCGAGTTGCCTTCGGCAAGCAATACCTTCGCCGATTCAATGCGCACGCCCAACAGATAAGCATGCGGCGTGTGTCCAACCTCAGCGGCAAACATTCGCCAAACGTGGTATTTACTCAGGCCAGCCACTTTCGCCATTTCTGTCAATGTTATTTTTCTCGTGTAGTTTTCAAGAATGTATGCTTGCACAACTTTGACGACCGGGTGCCTCACTAACTTTTGCACGCCGAATCGAAACTGCGTTTGACGTTTCTCATGCTTATGACTCCCAGGAAGTACTCCCGAGGCGCATCTCGAAATCAGAGCCCCAGGAAGAGCATCCTTTTGATTTCGGTGAGATTCAATCTATCGGGTTACAGCAATAGCGACAGCGAGTTCGTTTAATTCGTGCCTGTTAGCTTCTCCAACATTCGCCGCCCATTCTGGTTGTTAGGGTTCAGCTCCAGGGACTTGCGGTAATTGGCAATCGCCTCCCGATCTTGCCCAAGCTCCATGTAGGCCTCGGCCAAGCTGTCGTGCATATTCCAGCCACTTGGGTAGACTTCCGCATTGAACTTGAAAATAGCAAGCGCTGAGGCAAACTCGCCCCTGCTCATGAATTCATAACCTGTCTGGTTCATGCGCCAGTCTCTAAAGAGCGTCCAATCGGGGAATGCTCGATACGCTTTTTGGTAGAGTTCACGTACCTTATCGACTTCGCCGGCTCGTGCAAGGGTGATGAATTCATCTTCCGTAGGAGGGATTTTCTTATCATTAGCCCTGTAGGCTTTGCGCAAATCCTCAAAATCGTAGAATGACCTTTGAAAATTCTGAGCCAAATACTCGAATATTTCGAGTGCCTCCCTCTGCTCACCGCGAGTAAGCATTTCGTTGCCAAACTGAGATAGCTCACCTTTATAAAAAGAGCCGTTTAGTTCACTACTTTGCTTAAGTTTTGCTGCTGTAGCAAACCCTTGCCTGCGAGCGACTTTCATCAAGTTACTTTCAAGGATCAGGCCTTCATCTCGAACCCACTTGTCATATTCCATATTTTTCACGACACGTTGGGCGACTTGAATACCTTTGATCTTCTCGACCAAATGAATAGCGCCGTCGATACCGGCAGAAATGCCGGCGGTTGTGATCACTTCGCCGTTGTCGACAAAGCGTACGTCCTTCAGCACTTCGGTTTTGGGGAAATCCTTTTGCAGCACGTCGAGCAGCGTGTGAAAAGTCGTTACTTTCATGCCGTCCAGCAACCCGGCTTCGCCGAGAAAAAAAGCACCGGAACAAACAGAAAAGTTGATCTTGGTTCGTTGGATAACTTTCTTAATCCAGGCCTGTAACCTTACATTTCTGGCTTGGGTGCGAGCTGATCCGCCGCCAAAAAAAGCAATCACATCGGGCTGTGGACAGTTCTCAATGCTGTACTCAGGCAAAACTTTTAGCACTCTCTGACTGACGATCGGCTCGGTCGTCATGCCCACCGTGTAAACATTGAAACCAGCTTGGGTGAAAACCTCGAGCGGCCCCGTGAAGTCCAGCACTTCCACACCGTCGTGTAGATAAAGCGCTATGTCGTTTATTTCTGTGTTCTGCGCTAGTAGCGAATTGGTGAGCAGCATGGAAGCCGCTAGTACCATTAATAATGTTTTGGGCTTATTCATTTTTATCTCTGACTGTTTCTGGTTTCGGTCGTCAGCTAGTTGGTGCCGCGCAGTTTCTCGCGCATTTGGGTAGCATTTTTGTTGTTCGAGTTTAGTGAGAAAGATTTTTCGAAATATCGCAACTGATTTATTCATGATAATGTCCTTTTGAAATTTGGATGTACTATTCCAAGCTTCTTTACTCGTAAAAGCAAGAATGTTCACAAAGAGTTGTTTGGATTAGATTTCAGGAGGACGGAAGATTTCTGAGATCAGGGGATCGGAGAGACTTAAACGACTGGGACTGAAAAGCAAACCCTCAACACTTAAAGATAGTGCCTGAGTTTTAGTATCTGAAATAAAGCCTATGGGATACTCTCCGACCTGCACGATATGGTCAACCGGCGAGTGGCCTTCGGCGGATTCTTGCTCGGCCTTTTGCACCTGCTGCATCAAAAAACACTTACCATGACATTCCAGTCGCGGCATGTCTCTATTGCGACAAAGCTCCTTAGCGATATAGTCGTAGTTCAACTCGTACTGAACCCATGGCGCAAAAGGTCGCAGCAAAGCAAAGGCATAGACGCTAGCGAATAGAAAAGCGACGCACTGTCTTTTTCGTGCAATCATCACGATTTGAAATAACCTAGTTACTAACCATACGAATCAAATATAAGAAAAAGCTCTATCTTTATCTTGGACAATCTTGCCATTAATAAATAGACACTCGGCATTTAGTCTTAAAAACAACTTGCAACGAACTGCTGCTGTGGGAAGCCAGCCGATTGCAATTCTTCACTTACGATTTCCTGATTAAATCACAAGTAAGAATCCCCTCACCCCACCACCCCCAACCCCTGCAACAGATAAGAATACATATCCATCCCCCTGACAATATCAGACTTAGACTCTGGAATCAGAAACTACAACACAGGCCAGTACCTGCGCCCAAGAGCGAGTGTCTTTCCAAGTCAAAACCCCGCCTGATCTCGCCGTCGACCATGGACGTTGTAGCGTCAGTTTCGGGCCTGCATGTCAAAAAGATTCACTGGTTCCGCTGCGGACGGTTCAGGTAGATTCCATTTAATCCGTCCGAATTCGCCACGCCGATATCGGGGAATCCGTCGGCGTTCACGTCTCCGGTGGCCAACCAGTAGGTAATGTCTTGCTTGCCGCCGAATCTCAGCTCAGTGAAGCTGTGTCCCTGGCCGGCGTTGAAGAAAACCGCATTCTGCATGCCGAAGTTACCGACCACGATATCCTCGTCACCATCTTTATCCATGTCGGCGACGGCCACGGAGAAACTTTTGCCATCCGGGCGCCCAAAGGGAACCTGGGCATCGAAGTTTCCGCTGCCATCTCCAAAATAGACGGCGTTGGTCTGCCCGACGTTTGCTGTGACGACATCAAGATGGCCATCGCCATTTATGTCCGCCACAGCGGTTGCCAGCGTTTCGTCACTGCCGGTGCCAAATGGGCGCGCCGTTTCGAAGCCGGCGTTGCCATCGTTCATGTAAACCATGTTTGCATTCCCGTCCCGGTTCGCCAAAACCACGTCCAGGTCGCCGTCTTCATCCATGTCACCGAGAGATAGTTTGATTGTCGAGTCATCCGACGTACCAAAACTGCTTGCCGGGCCAAAACCACCGCGGCCATCGTTGAGGTAGATAACGTTCTGCGCGCGCCGATTGGCCACTATCGCATCGAGCCAGCCATCGCCGTTGAGATCGGCAAGCTGGACGTCACGCGTGAGGTCGGCTTCGTCCGACAGGCGGCCTGAAAAGGAAAACCGGCCCGTACCGTCGTTAGTGTAGATGAGGTTGTGCGCCCGATCATTGCCGACCAGGACATCCGGATCACCATCGCCATCGATGTCACCGGCCGGTACGGCGTAGCTGGTCGTCCACTCCTCACCGAGGCTGTAGCCGAGAGTGAATATTCCGTAGCCACCGCCCGCCGCGATATTTTCAGCGTCCCGGGGCGGGCCGTTGTTGATGAAAACCTCATTCGCCTGCGGCCAGTGTCGCCCATTCGCGATGATGACATCCAGGTCGCTGTCGCCGTCGACGTCGGCAAATGTCAGGGAGGCCGAGCGATCCTGCTTCAATCCGAGCAGAAAATCCGGCTCTTTCCCGAACGTCCGGCTTTGGGCAGAAACGGCCGCAGGTAGAATCAATAGCGTTGCGACGGCCAGGTTTGTGCAAATGTCGCGCATTTTATCATCTCCTTAAGCTCTGCTCAGGTACGGTATATTTTCCCTGTACTTTGTGATCAGTAGTGCGGATATGAGAACCAGCACCTGAAGTGTGGTAGGGAGCCAACCGGCAAACGCACTACTGCCAACTTCGAATATTTGCCAGTTGAGATTCATCAGACAGTGCACGACAAAGGGCACCCATAGGTTATACCGCCATTTTTCGTAAAGCCAGGCAAAGAATATACCGCCGCCTCCGGTGATCAAGAATACGCCTGCCGCCTGACCGATATCCTGATTGACCCCAACATGCGCTACTCCAAATGCGACTGCCGTCACAATAGCCGCGGGCCAAAACCCCAAGCCGGCATGACGACGAATCTGCCCAAAGGCGAAACCCCGGAAGACGACCTCCTCCGCAAATGGCGAAATAAATGCGAGGTAGAGCACTTGATTCCATGGCAAGGTGTCACGGAGAGGGGCGGTAATGCTGAATGTGATCCACATGGGCAGGGTTGCAAGAATACCAACAAGTAGCGCAACCCATATTGGGCGAAGCAAACCGATGTCTTTTAGGGCCGCCACAACACCAAATCGGTGCAGCAACATCAGTGTTAGAGTCACCAGGAGTACCTCAAGAAGATTTCGCAATTCTCCCGGGATAGGGTAAGGGAGCACATTCTTGAGCCCCCGGTAGAAATCTCCAATAATTGGAATAATGCTAAGCAACTCGTGCAATTGTGATACAAGTACGAAAACAATCAGGACGATGCCAACAAATGACTTCTTGTTCATCAAATACAGCCTCCCTAGAATAGTTGACCTGCAATCAATCGCTTGACAAAATATCAGAGTTGAAGGGAAAAGGCCAGCTTGCCCCGGGAAGAGTTTGAAATACACCCGTTGAGTATGTTGTATTCCGACCAAGAGCCGGGATGAACTGCCACCGGTGCTGTGGGCATTGCAGTACATTTATGCGACTCCTGACCAAACCAAAATGTCTTTGAGATCCTGGAAATCAAACCTCGCCTTTTCTATTCTGCACGATTCATGAACTGGCTTCTTGTCATCCCGGAAGGCTCTTTCTTGTGGAATCTGTGCCTGTCGGACGCTTCTGGATCTGTCCCAAAAAGAATTTTCCTGAATGTCGGTGAGTGTTTGCTTTGGTGCAATGCTACACAGATTTGCGAATTACCCCGTCTATGTAAACGAGGCTATGAACGCTTTGCTTTTTAGTTTTCACCTTAAATTTCTGTTGACTGTCATGTTAACGTGTCGTAACATACGCGTACCACGGGATGATTTTGCGTATTTTTATACTCATCACAAGGTAGGAGGAAGGATCATGAAACTCAATGCACCCACACAAAATTTCTGGTGGATTTCAGTCGTTCTTGCTGTCGTTGGAGTGCTGTCACAATTTGTAGTGATTCCTTATGCAACTGCCTAT
>JAJFJH010000344.1 GCA_021774155.1 Nitrosomonas sp. | reverse complement strand
CCCAAAATGTCAGGTCGCGTGTGAACCCATACAAGTGATTTTGTTGCGAATAAAAGAAAAGTTAATGAAACTTTTCTATGCCCCAAATTTTAATACGATCCTTAAGCATTTTGAATCTTACCATCCTCTAACTCCACCACTCTATCAGCAATATCCAGAATACGATAATCATGGGTTACCAGCAGTATGGTGGTGCCTAGTTCTTTAGCTAATTGTTTAAGAATACCAACCGCATCCTGGCCGCTTTGTTTATCCAAAGATGCCGTCGGTTCGTCTGCAAGAACAATTCTGGGTTTTCCAACCAAGGCTCTTGCAATTGAAACACGTTGACGCTGCCCACCGGATAGTTGCTCTGGTTTGTAATTTAATCGATCGACGAACCCTACCGCTTTCAGCATGCCTGCTGCTTGAGCAAGTCTTTCACGTTCAGTCTATATGGTTGTGCATTTCTATGGACAGTATTTATCTTCTCGCACTGTGTTTTTTGATGCAGCGATGTGTTCAATTTTCGGGAACATTTCAATTAGGTTTCAGCAAGATACAATTCCACAGTGGCGGTTGTCCAGGTGGCAATGCCTGCACCAAAAAAATCTTTGTCTTCTGTCCATACAGGACAGTCGAGTAGGAGCGCTGCGGCCACAGCAGGCCAGTCGTTTATGTCACGGGAGGCAATCCGCGCTTTTGCCTTACTCTCCGCCTCAATTAAGGTGTCATCAGCAATGATTTGAACAGTATTCAATATGCCAATATATACTGAACGCCAAGCTGATTCACTTAAATTATGTTTGATAGCCAGTTCTGTTGTGAGATAAAATTCCGCTTCTGCAGCATTTGCTTCTGCCATGTAGAAAGCAACTGATTCACAATAATGCTCAATCAAATATCTAACTCGACGACCCAATATAGCGCGAATAAGAATATTCGCATCAATGACTAAACGTTTATGTTGCATGTGATCTTATGTTGCATGTGATCGCTGATGCCGCCACTGTTTAAATTCTTCTAATAGCTCATCTTCTTTGAGACCCAGCCGGACTAATTCATCATCCATGCGCTTTCCTGCTTCCAGGAGCGCCTCACGCTGAGCTTGCCCTGGTTGTTTTGGAACGGGAATAAAAAAGCCGATGGTTTGCCCGTGTCTCGTAACTTCAATGGTTTCACTTGATTCGAGAAACAATGATAATTTTTCTCGCAGTTCTCTTACGCCAATACGTTGAGTCATAAAAACCTCCAATTAGTGAACACAATTGTGTACTCAATTGTAGCAAATGAATTATCTTTTTAGTATTTTTTTTATTCGACGTGTTAACAAAATTGGATTTACTATTGGTCGCTTGGGTCGAATGCCGACTATACGCTTTGGTCGTGCTTTGAGTCCCAAAATGTCGGATCGTGTATGAGCCAGTACACATAAAAGAAAAGTTATTGAAGCTTTTCTATGCTCATGTTTTAATATGATCGCTAAGCATTTTGAATCTTACCGTCTTCTAACTCCACGACTCTATCAGCAATATCCAGGATACGATAATCATGGGTTACCAGCAGTATGGTAGTGCCTAGTTCTTTAGCCAGTTGTTTAAGAATGCCAACTGCATCCTGACCGCTTTGTTTATCCAAAGACGCCGTTGGTTCGTCTGCAAGAACAATTCTGGGCTTTCCAACCAAAGCTCTTGCAATTGAAACCCGCTGACGCTGCCCACCGGATAGTTGTTCTGGTTTGTAATTTAATCGATCGCCAAGTCCTACGGCTTTCAGCATGTCTGCTGCTTGAGCTAGTCTTTCACCTTCAGTCATATGGTTGTGCATTTCCAAGGTCATACTGACATTTTGTAGCGCAGTCAGTGGTTTTAAAAGATTGTGCTGTTGAAAAATATAGCCGGTTTGTTGGCGGACTTTAACTTTGACTTGTTCCGTGCTGTTTATTAATTGCTGATCGAGCACTTTGACACTGCCGTTGGAAGCCTGGCGTAGTCCCCCGATAATCGTTAAAAAGGTTGTTTTACCGGAACCGGAGGGGCCTGTCATTAGTACGACTTCACCTTTGTTGATTGAAATTGTCACGCTTTTTAGGACAGGCTGTGTCAATTCTCCACTGCCGAAACTAAAATCCAGATTACGTACGTCGATTAATGCTGACATCAGAACATATCTGCCGGGTTTGCATCTTTAAGTTTACGTATTGCTAAGAAACTGGCTGTTGCACACATTGACAGGATAAAAAAGAAAACGGTCATGACTTTACTGAAACTCATCGGCATCGGCATGAATATTTGTGATTCAGCCAGGTGGTATAGACCCACTGACAGGATAAAACCCGGAATAAACCCCAGTATGGCCAGAAAGAAAGCGGATGCAAATACAACACGTATAAAGTAGCCATGTTGATAGCCCATGGCCTTCAATGTCGCAAACTCATTGCGATAATTGGCGATGTCGGTAAAGAGAATCTGATAAACAATGACCAAGCCAACGACCAATCCCATGACGGTACCGAACCCAAAAATAAAGCCGATGGGCGCTGTATTTGACCAATATAGCTTTTCATATTCCAGTAATTCTTCAAATGTAAATATATTAACGAATTCGTTGAGTAGGCTGCTAAGCTCGGTTTGTACTTGTTTTATCGACACGCCTGGGTGAAGTTTAATCACACCTAATTCGATATCACCGGGATTTTTATTTGGAAAAATACGCATGAAGTTTAGGTCGCTCGTGACCACATTACCATCAGCAGCAAATGACACACCTAGTTGGAAGGTGCCAATTATTTTCAACTTGTAATCATTAATTTCAGTGACATTCTGGCCGGCTTCTAGTAATTGACGAATCGGCCCGAATTCAGGGCGTGAGTACTCGTCAAACAAAACCGTATCTTTGAGATGCAATTCACCATGCATATTACTAACGTTATCGATATCAAATAGCTGCGCGTCTGGATTAAAACCGTAAACCATGAGCGTGCGTTTTACTTCGGTTTCTATATTCTTAAAGGGCGCCAAGGCGATATACAAAGGTGAGGCCTCGGCAACCGCTGGATGTCCCAGGGCGCGCATGAGTTCACTACGTTTGAAGTCAACCGGGCGCCACATAGCCTCACTTTGCTTATGCATCAGAAACAAATCACCACTTAATCTTGAAGGTGCTGAGGCCGCACTGGCATATAGCGAGTCTTTGAATCCCAATTGCATAAATACCAAAACACAAGCAAATAAAACCCCACAGGTGGCGGCAATCAATTTAGTTCGGTCATGGACTAACTGTCGCCAAGCCAAGCGTGCTGGAAAATATAAATATGTCATGAGATTCACGGCTCAATCCGTATATGAACTTGGCGAAAGATCTGGTGTTGCAGATCTGCAACGGCTCTAGGTTCTAATGTGAGGCGTACTTCTATGATGCGATTATCTCTGTCCGCTAATGGGTCTGTGTCGTTTAAATCATTTTTTTTGACTTGGAAACCTAACTCTCTGACCTGAGCGTTATAGGTATGTTTGAAACCTGTTCCACTGATAGATGCTTTTTGTCCCACCTTGACTTTAGGTAAGTCGGATTCATAAACTTCGGCAACCACATCAAGTTGCGTTAAGTCCGCCATTTCTAGAAGTCCGCTATCTTGTATGCGTTCTCCCGGCCAGGTTAATATCTTTAGGATCGTGCCTGTCAATGGCGCATAAATGAATGTATTGTCTAACGCAACCTCTGCGATTCGCAGCTCAGATTCCGCATTGATTATTTCTGCAGATAAACGTTTAATATTTGCCGAAGATTGCTCAAATGCCAAATGTTTCGCATCGGCAAGAGAAATGCTCGCCATAGAATCTTGCTTAAGCGATTGGTAGCGGAGGTGTTCTTTTTTGTTAAAAGTTAAAGTGACTTGTTCAGTATGGCGTTGCGCTTCTAACACCTTGATGCGTGTTTTTGCCACGTCAACTTCAGCGTTTTTCTTATCATAATCTGAGAGTACCGCTAGTTTTTCGCCAGAACTAACTTGATCCGCTTCACGAAAAAAAAGTTGTTTAACTCTAGCGCCTTCCGGGCCTGCATTGTGGGAAACACTGATAACCCGAGAACGTGGCTCAATATGCCCTAAAGCACCGATTCCTTGACTTGAGTTAATGGGGTATGTCGTTTCGGAAAATACATTGCAGCTGATAAAAGTAAAACTTGTAACGATGAGAAAACGAAGAAGTATTCTCCAATACATAGATGACTCCACACTCATTTAATGATGATGATTTGTTTCATTAGCGACGCTTAGATCTCAATCATATTTTCTCAATTGTCCCTCTGATGTGACCACAATACCACCTTTTGACACATTACTAATCGGGCAAAACAACCCTAACAAACTTGCATTAACGGAATAGCGATAACAATTTTCTTATTACAACACACATTGAAAGTCTTATAATCGACGTTGATGGAACCCATACTTATCATGACAAATTTCCCTGACAAGAAAGCTGCGTTGGCGCTTGCGGTGAAACTGGTTGAAATGCATTTGGCAGCATGTGTTAATGTGCTGGGGGAGTGCAACTCAATCTATAGCTGGCAAGGTAAAACTGAGACTGCCACTGAGATTCCACTGCTCATCAAAACTCAGCAGCAACACTACGATCAAGTGGAACAAATGATAAAAGCTATGCACCCGTATGAACTACCTGAGGTGATTATTGTCCCTGTAAGCGGTGGGTTACCTGCTTATTTGCAGTGGATTGCCGATGCAACACGATTGCCAAATACTGAATAAACAACTCTGAGCGACACATGCGATTAATTCAATTTTTAATACTTTTAATTTGTCTGACCAGTGCCAATGTATCCGCACAGGAAGGCGGCTCTTTTAACCTGTTTTCAAAATTGCAGGAAATGGGTATTACGCTTGGTCAATCTAATCAAAAAGAGCTTTTGCCACCAGACCAGGCCTTTCAGCTATCCGTTGAAGTCCGTGACGCGCGTACATTGATCGCAAATTTCACGCCGGCGAAAGATTATTATTTGTACCGTGACAAAGTCGCATTTGAGCCCAAAGACACGGATATTGTCATTGAAAGAATCGCCCTGCCGCCAGGGAAAATGAAAGACGACCTGACATTTGGTGAAACAGAGGTTTATTACAAACCATTCCAAGCCATCATTTCGTTAAAGCGTGAAATATCCGAAACTGACGAACCCTTGTTGCTTGCCGCGACTTATCAGGGCTGCAATGATCCAATCGGCGTGTGCTATGCGCCCATTCATGAGAATGTTAATTTAACACTTCCACCCGCACTCACCGCAGCCGTTGGCCTAGTTGCCGAAGCCATTAGCGGTAATGCAGCCGCTGCAACACCCGATGCAATGGAAGAATTGTTCCAGATGCGCCCGGGTATACCCGCCATTGAGACCGAGTCATACAAAATCGACCGTATGTTTGAGACCGGAAATTTTTGGTTGATTCTAACCGGCTTCTTTGGCATCGGTTTATTGCTTTCATTTACGCCTTGCGTATTTCCCATGTTCCCCATTCTCACCGGGATCATCGCCAACAAGGGAGAGCATCTCACTAAAATGCGAGGCTTTACTTTGGCGTTGGTTTATGTACTCGGTATGGCAATCACTTATGCCGCAGCGGGTGTCGCAGCCGGGCTTTCTGGCGAAATGTTATCAGCAGCCTTACAAAACGCCTGGGTATTGGGCACCTTTGCATTGGTATTTGTTTTATTGTCTTTCTCAATGTTTGGCTTTTATGAACTACAAATTCCTGGCTCAATACAGAATAAACTCTCCGCCGAAGCAGGGCACTTAAAAGGTGGACATATCTCTGGTGTTTTTGGCATGGGTGCATTGTCTGCGTTGATTGTCGGCCCATGTGTTGCCGCACCATTAGCGGGTGCGTTGCTCTATATCAGCCAAACACGCGACGTGGTATTAGGCGGCTCTGCGCTCTTTGTTATGGCATTGGGCATGGGTGTTCCTTTGTTACTGCTCGGCGCATCTGCCGGGGCATTACTGCCTAAAGCAGGCGCATGGATGGAGTCGATTAAACAATTCTTTGGTGTGCTGCTGCTGGCTGTCGCGATTTGGTTAATATCTCCGGTCATCACAGAAGTCGTGCACATGCTATTGTGGGCCGCGCTACTCATTATCTCGGCCATTTACCTACACGCAATAGACCCGCTGCCTGAAAGAGCCTCGGGTTTAAGACGCTTCCTTAAAGGCGTCGGTGTCATCGCATTATTAATGGGTGTCGCGCTGCTGATTGGCGTGTTATCGGGCAGCCGCGATGTCTTGCAGCCGTTGTCAAAACTCAACATGGCCAACGCGAGTTATGACAACGCCGCTTACACAAACGCTGGCGGTTTGTTACCCTTTCAGCCTATCAAGTCTGTCGCTGAGTTAGATGCAAAAATCCAACAATCTGAAGGCAAATACGTCATGGTGGATTTCTACGCAGACTGGTGTATTTCATGCAAGGAAATGGAACGCTTCACCTTTAGCGACCCTAGAATCCATGCAAGATTAGCCGATGCGGTGCTACTAAAAATTGACGTGACAGCAGGAACACCTGACGACATGGCATTGCTGCAACGCTTCAGTCTATTTGGACCGCCGGGCATTTTATTTATCGACCGCCAAGGTAATGATATTCCAGATATCCGTGTTATTGGCTTCCAGAATAAAGATGATTTTCTGACCATACTTGATGCCGTGCTAACTTAAATCACCTGTCATCCCTGTAAAGGCGGGGATTCATAAAAATCACCCTCGTAAAATTAAGGAATTCCCGATGTCGAAATTGAAACAAGCCATATTGTTTTTTGGTATGGCGATCATTATGTTGTCCGCCGGTATATTCCTGCGCGGCGAGTTCCAAAGCGAACCAACACCCAGCGAAGCCAATAAAAGAGGCGTACAAGCGATATTCGCCTCGACACTAACGGATGTTAATGGCGAAAGCCAAGCTATTTCACAATGGAAAGGCAAAGTGCTTATCGTCAATTTCTGGGCAACCTGGTGCGCCCCCTGTCGCGAAGAAATTCCTGAATTTATGGAAATGCATGCAGAATATCAAGATCAAGGCTTACAGTTCATCGGCATCGCCATTGACAGCGAAGACAAAGTCATCGCCTACAACAAAGAATTTGGCATCAACTACCCCATACTGATCGGCGGCTTAGGCGGTATGACACTCGCCGAAGCAACCGGCAATGCACAAGGTGCCTTACCCTATACTATCGTAATTAATAAAGACGGTGTGATTACCAATACCTTTTTAGGTCGCGTTCATCAGAAACGGTTGGAGAAGGTTTTTAAACCTTTGTTGAAGGCGGGTTAGTCATTCACGCGCATTAAATCTCGTTTATTGAGCAGGCATAATATGTCACGCCCTTGCAATAAACTCACATAGTCCATTGCCAGTAGCAATTTAAACCGACATAATGCTTTTATTCAGTGAATGGGTTTGGGTAAACTATGCTCGACACAAATACCGAGCGCTTCTGGGAACAACTCCTTGATTTTATCGAAGATGGGCTCGTTATTCCGGTCATTGGCCCGGAGTTACTGATACTCGAAATCAACGGTGAAACAACACATCTATACACCTATCTAGCTCAACAACTTGCCCGTCGGCTAAAAATCGACTTTCAGCCTGAAGACTCCTTAAATACTGTCGTTTGCCGACACCTCTCCCAAGGTGGTCAACGGGAAGATATTTATCCCGATCTGAAACGCGTCATGCCGCAGATAACGGAAATTAAACTTCCAGAGGCACTGATCAAGCTTGCCGAAATCCGGCCACTCAATCTATTTGTAACCACGAGCTTTGACCCGTTACTTGTTTATGCATTGGACCAGGTTCGCTACGGTGCTCAGGAGAAAACTCAAGTTTTGGCATTTTTTCCAGAATCAAATGTTGATCTACCCGTTGCAGCTGAACAGTTAGATCGAGCGACGGTATATCATATGTACGGCAAGCTGACCGTTGTGCCCGAATATGCCGTCACTGACGAAGACGTATTAGAATTCATGCATGCTTTGCAGTCACGCACATCTCGTCCGGAACGGCTATTTGATGCCTTAACCAAGCAGAGTCTCATTGTTGCAGGCTGCCCATTGTCCGATTGGTTAGGTCGTTTTTTCATACGTGTCGGCAAGAAAGATCGACTTTATAGCGCCACTGGAAAAATAGATTTTATGGTGGGTGACCAGTTACAAAATGAACTAAATCTGACGGAATTCCTCAGTCATTTCAGTAAGCAAACCAAAGTATTTCCACTGACTTCGATTGAATTTGTCAACGAATTGCATCGGCGCTGGGTGGAGTTACACCCGCCGACCCCGCAATCAGAAAAGAGTGCAGCCGTATCGAGTCATGATGCTGACAAAATGCAGCGAGGTGCAGTTTTTTTGAGTTATGCCAGTGAGGACCGACCGGCTGTCATTTTGATTCGAGACGCATTAGAAGAAGCGGGAATCGATGTCTGGTTCGATAGAAATCCTGATGCCCTACGCGTCGGAGAAAACTTTGATGCCAAGATTAGAATCAATATTGACCAATGTTCCCTGTTCATACCCATCATCTCCAGAAACACGTTAACCCGGAATGCCCGTTTCTTCCGAACCGAGTGGAATCATGCGCAAAATTTGGCTGGGCGTTATCCTGAAAATCAACGCTTCATCATTCCTGTCGCCATTGATGAAACGCCCCCCGATGAACCTGAAGTACCTGAGAAATTTCGCAAACTACATTGGGAGAGAATGCAAGGTGGTCAAACGCATGGCGAGTTTGTAAACGAAATCAAACGCCTCTATCGTGATTATCAGAGAACGCATACGCAGCCCGCATGAACACCCAATCCACCGACTCACTCCAAGAAACAGAACAAGCCATCGTCGATGACGAGCATCCCTGGCCGGGACTCGCCTCGTTCAGAGAGCAAGACGAGCTTTTTTTCAAAGGGCGTCAACCGGATATAGAAATACTGCACAGCCTGGTTAATCGCGAACGCCTCACCGTGTTATTTGGCATTTCCGGGTTGGGTAAAACTTCACTGTTACAAGCCGGTCTTTTTCCTCAATTACGTCAAGACAATATACTCCCGGTGACTATTCGCCTGGATTTTGCCAAAAGCGCCGCAAGTCTTAGTGAACAGGTTTTTGCGGCCATTGCCCGGCAGGTTCAAGAAAATTCTATTGAATCGCCACCGCATATTGCCATCGAAACCCTGTGGGAATATTTTCATCGTAAGGATGCGGAATTTTGGGATGCGCGTAACCGCATGGTGGTTCCGTTACTGTGCTTTGATCAATTCGAAGAAATTTTTACCCTGGGTCGTGAAAATCAAGAACGAGTCAACGAACTTAATGCGTTTATAAAAGAGCTGGCTGATCTGGTCGAAGGGCGCTGCCCGGAAAGCGTAAAAGCCCGTTTGGAAACATGTCCAGATGAAGCGAAAAACTTCAACTTTAGTCGCCATCCCTACAAGCTGATTTTCAGCCTGCGCGAAGACTACCTCGCTGACCTGGAAGGATTGCGCTTATTAATACCTTCAGTGATACACAACCGTTTTCGTCTTGTGCACATGAATGGGCAGCAAGCCCTGGCAGTAGTTAATCAGACCGAAGGTCGTCTGATGGCGCCTAGCGTCGCAGAAACCATTGTGCGCATGGTCGGCGGGAAACAAAGCGAACAGCGGCGGGAATTGTTGGTGCTACGTATCGAACCGGCGCTGCTCAGTTTAATCTGCCGTGAACTCAATGAACGACGCATTACAGTCGCGGCCAGCCAAATTGATGCGCAATTAGTTGCTAGCAACCGTGAACAAATTCTAGAAAATTTTTACGAACGTAGCCTGGTTGGTCATTCCTTTGAATTACGCTGTTTTGTCGAAGATAAATTGATTACCGTTTCCGGTTTCCGTAACAGCGAAGCCTATGATAACGCCGTGGAAATTTCTGGCATTACTGAGCAAGCCCTGAGGCAACTGGTGCAGTGCCGACTATTACGGCTGGAAGAACGGGACGGCCAAAAGCGCATCGAGCTGATCCATGACGTGCTAACAGGCGTGGTGCGCAAAAACCGTGATCAACGTCTGTTACTTGAAAAACAGAAGCAAGTGGAACAAGAACGCTTTGAAGCGCAACAAAAGGAACAAGCGGCTAAGGAAGCATTGCAGATAAGTAAGCGCAGGACTTTGATTTTTGCAATGTTGATGGGATTTTGTCTTTTAACGGCAATTTGGAGTGGATGGAACTGGAATAATGCTCAGGAAGCAAGCAAGAGGGCTCAACATGCGCTGGCTGTCGGAGAATTTCGTGAAGCACAGCGGCATTATGGAAATAATGACTTGTCACATGCGTTAGCCTATCTCGCTAATTCGATCAGATTGGAACAGGACTGGGTACCCAGTCGCACGCTGCTGGTCAATCTCCTGCAACAAAAAAATTGGAATTTACTCGAGATTATCATGACGCATAGGCGTTCTGTCAATTCAGCCGCTTTCAGTCCTGACGGCACCCCGGTGGTGACCGCATCACATGACAATACCGCGCACCTATGGGATGCCAAAACCGGCAAAGTGCTGGGTGAGGCCATGACGCACGAGGGTCCTATCAGTTCAGCCGCTTTCAGTCCTGACGGCACCCAGGTGGTGACCGCATCACAAGACAAAACCGCGCGCCTATGGGATGCCAAAACCGGCAAAGCGCTGGGTGAGGCCATGATGCATGAGAGTGCTGTCTATTCAGCCGCGTTTAGTCCCGACGGCACCCGTGTAGTGACCGCATCAGGTGACAACACCGCGCGCCTATGGGATGCCAAAACCGGCAAAGCGCTGGGTGAGACCATGACACATAAGGATGCTGTCTTGTCAGCCGCTTTCAGTCTCGACGGCACACGCGTGGT
>JAJFJH010000343.1 GCA_021774155.1 Nitrosomonas sp. | reverse complement strand
AATAATTGACTTTAGGTGCATGGAAGCTAATTTTTCAGTTGGGAAAATCGGAATAAAAAACATCTTCAAAAAAGGCACTGTATTTACAAACAAATGTAAAATTTGCGGACTGAAATTTGCAGATCCCCAAAGAACAGAAAGGCACATGATCAAAGCACATTCAAAGCCAAAAAGAGAAAAATAGAATTAATTGATTAAATCAAATCTCAGAAATGCACTGGTTTTCATCTGGATACTCGGAGTAATCGCAACATTGGTTCTAATTACAAAATAATCTTAAAGTTTTAGTAATTTTCATTCTTACTATTAATCTCCAACTTAATCATGTTGGAGATAGAAATCAATCTAGTCTAGCATGGCATAGAAAACCATGGTGACGCAGTTTTCAACTGGGGATACCTCGATGTCCTTGAGATCAGGGTATTGTTCTACAGTCAATTCGGCACACTTGTCTGCCAAATCACCAAAGTAGTTTGCACTTGGTTGGGTCGTCTGCATTGCAGAAAATGCATTGTCCAATACCTGCATCGTAAACTCCTTGTTGAACTTTAGGTGCTCGGGAGTCCCCAATATCGGCTCGTGTCCTGAAATTATAACATCCCAATCCATTGCCAAGAGTTTGTCATGTGCTGCAATGTGCTCACCCATGTCCCTTGCAATCCCAAAGTATTGGAACGGTGCGGCATTTGGATGAAACAAGTCAACTGCCATTGCAACCTTGTGTGCAGGGGAGTAAACTACAATATCTCCTTTGGAATGGAATGGCCCAATGTAATACAATTCCAGAACTTGATCTCCTACCATCAACGTATACTGTTCATCAAAGGTAATGGTAGGTACTGGTCTTTGCGGGTCATTTTTCATTGCCAGGTGCTCTGCTGTGTCAATATGAGAGACTATCTCTATATCATCAGGAAAAACGTGTGCAGAGCCAATGTGGTCCTTGTGAATATGAGTGTAAACTAGATGAGTTACAGGCTCTGTAGTCACATCATTGATTGCTTGTAAAATTTTGTCACCAAGTCCCATTGGTGCGTCAACTACGATAACGCCTTCTCCTGTCGTCAGAAACATCATCTGGTACATTCCGTCAGCAATCCAATAGAGGCCATCTCCAATCTCGATTACGGCATATCCTTTTTCAGGATCAATCTCAGGTCCTGTTATGGTGTAATCCATTGTAGCTGGGAATAGTTCTTTTTTGGCATTCATGGCTGTGTGCTTTTTCATTTCCTTTTTCTCAGATGAGATTTCTGAACACAGTCTGTCTCCACAAACCTTATTGGAATTAGTTTCACTCAGAGAGGTTCCCTTGGATTTTAGTGCTTCAGCGCTTGGAGTGATTTCAGATTGCAATGACGGGATGACTCCAACTGACAAGATTAGAGGAACTAGTAAAATAATCGACCAAGAATTCATAGAATCAGTACTAGATAATTTTATTTTAAAGCTATTATGATACAGGAAGATTCAAGTTGATGGATGGCACCCACATAGAAGTCAAAAAACCATTCAAAAAATAATCCTATTGTAACATCAAGATGCCACTTCCTTTATTCCGAGAATTTTTGTCGGAGTGATTTCAATTAGCAATTCCCCTTCCACACAATTGCGTTTTCCTATTCTTTCAGATCTTTGTTTTCCCATGTACCGGCTTGCAATTTTTACTGTCCACGGCAACAGCCCTTTGCGGTTTTGTGCAACTTTGGCCTTCCCTTCGATTATTACAAAAGAGTACGGAGGGGTTTGCTCATCAACACAAAAACTGACATTTGGATTGCTTGTGATGTTTTTTGCTTTAATGGTTGTATTCATGGTTGTAAAGTAAATTTTTCCATCTTCCCAAACAAACCAGATTGGAGCAAGATGTGGCAATCCGTTCTTCCTTATGGTGGAAATCTTTCCTGTCCTTGTTCCCTCTACCAAAAATTCATCGATTTCATCTTGGGACATCTTTTGCATGTGTCTTGCACCAAGAATTCAAATAAAAACTCTAGATTCATTTTTAGACAGAAAACCAATCCTAGATTGCCATTAAAATCAAATCTGTCTATTTGCTGACTTGGATCTCAGATGCTTCTGCTTTGAATCCTACCTTTGCGTGAGTGCCGTCACAGTTTGGTTTGCCCTCAGATGCACCACATCTGCAAAGTGCGCATACTGTCTTTCCGTCAGACTCTACAATCAATGGGCCGTTTTCTTTTGCTTTAATTATTACATTTGCCATACTATCAATTATTCAACATTACCAATAAGCATTCTTGCTGAAAAATACGGTCAGTTCTTATTTTATTGATAACCAATAATGAAACTGGAATTATAATTTAAATATTAAATTGATATTAAATTCATTGTGAAAAAACTAACACTGTTGGCAGCAGTATCGATAACAGTTCTCTTTACAATATCTATTTCAACTATTGATTTTAGCCAGACAGATGACGCAGTCAAGTCAAAGGGCAATTCCTTGCCTGAAACCGGCTCTGACAAAGTTTGCGGGGACCAGCTCTGCTCCAAAGTTAACTCACAACACAAGATGAAACAATCAGATTCGATGACACATGTCAGTTCCATGGACATGATGATGGAGAAGATGGATGAGATTCATGAGAATCACAAGCAGAAAATGATGCAGTCTTGGAACTCTATGACCAATGATGAGCAATCACAGATGCATCACCAAATGAAGATGATGATGGAGAAGATGGAATCAATGGACATGAACGAACACATGAAAATGATGTCAAGCATGGATGGAAAAGATCATGACAAAATGATGCATGATAACTCTGAGAAATACAAGGCAGCAGATCATCTTGCAATGCAGCATCTTGAAACATTTGACGAACTGGATTTTGAAATGTTTACAAACCAGAATTGGGAGGGATTCAAGGAAAGTCATTCAGAGGACATCACAGTGCATTGGCCTGACGGCAGTAAAACGGAAGGTCTTGACAGACACATCAAAGACCTAGAGGCAATGTTTGTCTATGCCCCTGATACCAGAATCCAGGAACATCCTGTCAGGATTGCATCCGGTGAATGGACAAGCGTAATCGGAATTATGGAGGGTACGTTTACTGAACCAATGCCGCTACCCGATGGCAGCTCAATTCCGCCTACGGGCAAAGCCTTCAAGGTGGTGATGAATACGGTCGGTCATTGGAACGAAGACGGTGTGATGGATGAGGAATATCTGTTCTGGGACAACCTGTCATTCATGAAGCAGATAGGCCTAAGTGAGTAATATTTTTTGGCTAATCTACATCATAATGCATGCTGAATCAAACGAATGGTTATTTTATCTTCATCAATTATCAGAAGGACTTGGAACAATAAAAAAAGATTTGAAATCTAGTTTTTGTTTAACCGTTCAAAACAAAAGCTAGAGCTGCAATTCCAAAGACTGCGCCAATGAAGATCAAGGTATTTCTTATAGAGTGTTTT
>JAJFJH010000342.1 GCA_021774155.1 Nitrosomonas sp. | reverse complement strand
CCTTTGCCGGGATTGGTTGATGACGATGAGTTGATGCTTAATGAGTAGGCTATCTGCTACAACGGCTCGTACACCACCCGGTCCCGCCAGTTTTGCGAGTGTGGCAAGAAAATGCACAACAAGTAAAAGGACAGTTTTCATTGATCTAGATATTACGCGCGTCCGAAATAATTACAAGACTGGCAATGGGACTGATTTTTGGCGAGAATCAGTAATTCACCATGCACAATCAATGAGTTAAAAATTCGTGCATTGACTAATTTTTATGCAAATTTACTTAACTTGGCAATACCCTCATTATTATTTGTAGCAATACTGACGCACAAATTCCATAAATTTACGTATCCGGCTCACGTTGCGCAAGTCCGGGTGAGTTAATATCCAAAGTTCTTTGTTTGCCTCTTCGGGCAGAGTAAACAGTGTAGCCAGCTCTGTATCGCGATCACCCAAATAGTGTGGAAGCAGGCCAATACCTAGCCCTAGCCTAATCATCTGGTGCATAACAGTGAAGTGGTCTGCGCTATCGAAAGAAATACTATTTGAGACATGTGTTTTTTGCCACTTATAAAAAGGCTGGTGGGAGAAATCAGCGTTCATGTGCATGATGGGCAGTGTTTTTAGCTGTTCTTTATTCGTAGCAAACGCTTTGTCTCTATAAAGTGAGGCTAACCCATAAAGCCGGTAATTCACATCCATCAACTTGCGACCGATCATGTAATCAGGACGGATGTTGCCGACAGAAATAGCAATATCAGCTTCATGTTTTGCAAGGTTAATATTCCGTGGAGAGACAAGTAATTCAAAATAAATATCTGGATGTTGTTCGCGGAAATCCTTGATCAATGGCCCTAACCAGTTTTGAAATAAGGAGTCGGTCGTGGCCAACTTGATTACGCCGCCGAATTGGTGATCGGTATCTTTAACTTTACGCATCAGTTCAATGACAGAATGCTGCATAGCTTCGGCATGCTCTTGCATGATGTTTCCAGCGGGAGTTAGTGTAAAGCCATCGTGTGAACGGTCAAACAGCCGCGCACCCATTTTCTTCTCCAATGTATTGATTCGGCGCAATACGGTAGAAAGATTTACCTTAAGAGCAGCAGCAGTTGATTTGAGCGTGCCATGTTCAGCAATACTCAAGAAAAAACGATAATCATCCCAGTCTTCTATCATAGTAATCCCGTTACTTTTGTACCCATGCGCAAAGACACAAATAATACTAACAAGCCTGTAATCAGGGCCAGAATCCTTAGCGGAAAAAACTTTATGGAAAGCAGATTACCTATTTGTCCACCTACAAAGACAGCAAGTAATAGGGGCCAGTATGCCAATAACATCTCTGAAAAACCAATCTTTTGTAGATGTCCCAGCAACCCCACTGTCGAGTTAATCAAAATAAATAACGATGCGGTCGTCGCAATCTGCTGGGGAGAGCCGGCACGTAGTAAATACAAAATTGGCGCCAGAAAAATCCCACCCCCAATGCCAATAATTCCTGAAAGAAAGCCAAGTACTGCGCCCACTGCAATGGCTAAAGGCAGGGCAGGCCGCTGATAATTGACATTTGGATCGTCAAACGTTTTATGTTGCCAGATCAGCAACAACCCTGCTACCAATAACGATAGAAAAATCAGCCATTCAAACAGTGTCTGATCAATTATCAACGTACCACCAAGATAGGAAAGCGGAATCGAACCTATCAGATAGGGTGTCAGTAAACGACTATTGAAATGCCCTGCACGCACATAATGCAAACTGTTACCGGATACTACAATGATATTGCAGGCTAATGCCAGCATCGGGATGATGGTATAAGGCAATCCCCACAGCACAAGCAGAGCCAGATAGGACGAACCACCACCAAAACCCACGCTGGCATAGAGTAATGCGATGACGCCAAATAATGCAGCTAATAGCATCAATACTTTCGCCGACTAAATAACAGCATCTATGCCGCCTTTGAGCGAGTAAACTTGCGCATATCCTTCCAGCCGCATATTTTTAGCCAGTTGTTCGCTACGTTTGCCTTTGGCGCATAGTAGAATATAGTGTTGATGTTTCAGTAACCGCGTGTTTCTCCAGGTGGATAGTGGCTGGTGTTCCGAAGCCAGCTGAGATGGCAATGGCGTGGCAACACACTCCTCTGTTTCACGGATATCAATCAACCTTGCTTTGGCGTCCACGTTATCCAATGAAGTAATATTAACTTCCGGTTCGTTGGGGTGCAGTACCGCAAGAGATGGGAGTTTACTGGTGGCACATAATGCGCATTCCTTGCGCTGTGACCACCCTATCTTACGTGTTTGCATGGTCTTGAGATCCATGATCCAGCTGGTAGCATGAGAAAGCGTCTCAATTTTTAGTATATGGTGCAATGCTATTTCCGCTTGTATGCTCCCGAAAATTCCTGGTAACGCGCCCATCACACCACGCTCAGCGCAACTGCCAACACCTGTCGGTTCTGCAAGATCGGGACGTAAACAACGCGCACAGGCCTGTCGCTCGCTATCAAACATATAGCGGTGAATGATGCCCTCAAACGTGTGGATCGCCGCAGCAATAAGTGGGGTGCAAGCTAGATAGCAAGCATCATGAATCAGCGCATTGGTTACAAAGTTATCCGTGCAATCCAACACCAGATCATGCGCACCCACCAATTCTTCGATATTCTCAAGGGTGATCCAAGTCGTTACAGCTTCCACTTTAACCCAAGGATTTTGTTCAAGGCAGCGAGCAGTTGCACACTTAGCTTTCCATTTTCCGACATCATCTGGACAATAAAGCGGCTGACGATGAAGATTGGACAGCTCCACATTATCGCCATCGCAGATGGTGAGTTGACCGACACCGGTAGCCGTCAAATATTGTAGTGCCGGACAGCCTAAACCACCAGCACCAACCACAAGTACACGGGAATGTTTTAGTCGTTGTTGGCTTGCTTCACCAACCTCGGCAAGACTAAAATGGCGTGAATAAAACTGACATTCATCCGGTTGCATAGCGTTTCTCTTATTGGCGTCATTTTTAGTTACAGTGAAAATGCCTCTTTTACTGCGTGGCTATTGTCATCGGCGCAACTATCGCAACGCACCCAGATCGCCTCGCCATCACTGTAATATTCTTTTTTCCAGATTGGTACGCGAGCCTTAATAGCGTTGATGATATATTCTGTCGCTTCGAAGGCTTCCTTGCGATGTACGGCGGCACTCATTATGCAAACCGCAATATCGCCAATTACTAAATGACCAGTGCGGTGAGTCGCACATGCGTCGAGGATGTCAAATTGTTCAAGCGCCTCTCTGATAATGGCATGACCTTCGTGCACTGCCAGCTCAGGATACGCTTCATATTCAAGGGATAAGACTTCCCTACCATCATTTATTGCCCTTACGCGACCATCAAATGTCACAATACCTCCGGTATGAGGATGCAATGATTTAATTAAGTGGTTGATCGGCTGATTGGTGAGTTGAAATGACATGATTAACCTCCAGCTATCGGCGGTATGAACACGACGCTATCCCCTTCCTTCAACAATGTGTCAGCTGGTCGGTAACGATCGTTAATGGCAACCTGGATAAATGCCTCAGAAAACGGCCAGCGATACTTTGCTGTCAGTTCATGGAATAATGCTTTAGCGGTCATCACTTCTGTCATCAGTGTTTCTTCTGCGCATCCTGTTGCATCACGCAATGCGGCAAAATAGGTGATATGTATCGTCTTCATGTCGATGCCTCAATATATTCCTGCGGCGTATTAATATTGCGCAGTACTTTTGCGTTGATACCATCCTGGACAATATGTGCTTCCAGCAGTGTCAACATTTTGCGTGGACACGTTATGCAATCATTGGCCACCAATGCCTCGATTTCAGCTTTGGCATGTGCCTCCCAAATAGCAAAGAGCGGGTCGGGACCACCTTTTACTGGCGAAGTAAAACAGGTGGCAGGCACTTCAGGTTTGCGCACATTAAGTAATGTCTGCACAGCTGTTTCGCTGATATAAGGCATATCCACCGCCACCACCAACCAGCTCACCTTAGGAAACTTATCCATCGCCGAAAGAATACCATTGAGCGGTGAAGCGATTTCTCGTGCATCTTCAATTATGTCGCAACCTTGCAGATGTGCATTGGGGAGTTGAGTGCTGCGGATAGAAACAAATACCTGATCAACAAATGGGCTTAACACTTCATGTAAATAGCTGATCTGATCTTTGCCGTTATGATAGACCAGTGCGCCCTTGTCTCGCCCCATCCGGGTACTTTTGCCTCCGGCAAGAATGAGCCCATACAGTGGATTTTTCATATTATTCTCCTGCGTGAATATCTGATTTGCCACCGGTTTTCTCTAGTAAGTGTGTCCGTTCTATAACCATGGCATGGCTCATGGATTTACACATATCATAGATAGTGAGTGCGGCCACACTAACTCCCGTAAGTGCTTCCATCTCAACGCCAGTTTTGTTGGTACAAGTAACGCGGCAACGAATTATTAACACGTCATCCTTTGACTTGATTGTAATGGTGATGCCTTCTACCGGCAGTGGGTGACAAAAAGGAATCAATTCGTGTGTGCGCTTGACCGCTTGTGTACCGGCAATAATTGCGGTGTGAAAAACGGGCCCCTTAGGAGAGGTGATATTTTCGTCATGCATGGCTTCCAACACTTCACGTGGCAAACGCAAAATAGCTTCCGCTTCTGCCGTACGCTGGGTGATTGCTTTATCACTGACATCAACCATGCCGGGGTTATTCTGTACATCAATATGTGATATTGCATTGTTCATTTTATCCTCCAATCTGATACATCGGTTGTGGCTGGTGGGGAATGCGTCCGATCGGCTTCATCGCAATGATTGTCGCCAGCGCCTCTGGGTAGTCTTCTGGTGCCAACGATTTCAGATCAATACCTTCTTGCATAAATAGACAGGGGCGAATCTGACCTTTCGGTGTCAGGCGCAGGCGTGAACAGCCAGTACAGAATGGGTTAGATTCAGAGGCAATAAAGCCAATCTCTGCGCCATTGGAAACACGAAAGTTGCGAGAAGTGCTATCCGACGTATCATTAAGTCTGCTGAACTGATAATCCACTTTTAGCATGGCTTTCATATCGAAGGCAGAAAGAAAGCGTCCCTGAAACTGTGATTTCATCACACCGATATTCATCACTTCCAAAAATCGTACCGGAATATCATGCATCGCAGACCACGCAACAAAAGCTGGCAACTCATGATCATTCACACCTTTCATCACCACTGTATTGATCTTGACTGTAAACCCCAGTATCTTGGCAGTAAGAATCGCATCCATTACTGTGCTAAACGCATCACGGCGGGTAATCCGCTTGAAATTCTCAGCATCCAGGCTATCGAGGCTGATATTGAGTTGTTGCAACTTGGTATGCTGCAACAACGATAAATACGGTGCAAGCAACAACGCATTAGTAGTCAGCCCTAATTTTTTGACTGGCAGCGTTGACAGTTCATCAACGATTTCCACGAAATCCCGACGCAGTAGCGGTTCACCACCGGTTAAACGTATTTCCTCGATACCCAGTGCCACTAAATTGCTTGTAATGTGCATCAGGTCTTTAGCACTGGCCCAATCCTTCTGTGGCGTGAACACCGGACGCTCAGGCATGCAATAAAGACAGCGCAGATTGCATGCATCAAGCAACGAGATACGCAGCTTGCGCATGCGTCGTCCATGTTTATCAACCATGTGATGACCTAAAGCAGACATGACGCTCTCCATGGAATAAATGCGTAGCGTTCACCCGCATAAAAATGCTTGGTTTCACTGGGCAGCTCAATGAAACCATTACTATCGGAAAGACTGGCAAAGTCACCCGAACCGTTATGTAGCACTGACACTACTTCATTATTGGAATTGGCTTGCACTGGCAGAAATACTGTAAACGCCACATTGACATCAACCGCTTCGCCTAATGTTTTGTAGTCAATAAAAGGTTCGATATGCCCGCTAATTTTCTTTAATGCCGGTATCACGTAGCGCAAAGTGCAGGTAAGCGCTGACACTGGATTGCCGGGCAGTCCGAACACCAGTGTATTCGCTTTCTTGCCAAACCACATGGGCTTCCCAGGGCGTTGACACACACCATGAAAAATATTTTTAACCGCCAGTTTTTTCAGTACATCTGGAACTAAATCATAAGTACCTTTGGACACCCCACCGGAAATTAACACGACATCTGCCGCATCCAATAATTCTGCAAACCTAGCGTGGAGTTGTGCTGCATCATCGGGAATATGGCTACAAAGAATATTGGCAAAACCATACCCTTGTAGCGCTGCCTGCAACATCACATCATTACTTCTACGTATTTGATATGGTTCAATCTTTGCTTCAGTTGCCACCAATTCATCACCCGTTGTAATAATCGCGATACGTGGTTTGGCATAAACCGAGACAGTATGTATGCCATTGGAACCTAGAATGGCAATTTCCGGGCTACCAATTATTGCGCCTTTTTCAACTAGAACCGCGCCCTTTTTGCTGTCACTTGCTCGCGGGTGAATATGCTGCCCAGCGCAGACCTGTCTCGTATTGAAAACAACTTCACCAGCTTGTTTTTTAATTTCCTCATAAGGAATCACAGCATCTGTACCTTGCGGTAATGGTGCGCCGGTTGCCACTTCGATAGCCGTAGCTGCATCTTCCAATACGGCCTGCGGTTTGCCCGCTTGTGCATAACCGCTCAAACCCATGTGTTGCCCCTCGCCAATAAAGCTGGCACTGGCTATGGCAATACCATCCTTCGTAATGCGATCAAATGGTGGGTAATCACGTTCTGCCTTGATGTCTGCTGCCAGCACATAGTCATTGACTTCGCTCAGCGGCATCGCGGTTGCCTTCGGCACAGGCAATGCCTCGTGAATCAGTTTTTCAGCTTTGGATACGCTTATTAACATGATCAATTCCTATAAATCCAACACCAGTCGGTTTCCCTTCACACGAGAAACGCAACTACACATTACATTGCCGGCTTCTTTCTCATAGGAATCCAGCACGATGTCACGGTGGTCGATGTCTCCTTCCACCACCGACACTTTACAGCTCGCACATTCACCGCGTTTACAACTGAAGCCAACAGTCACACCTGCATCTAACAGAGCATCAAGAACCGATTGATCCTTGGCAACCTGAATGGTTTTTCCGCTCCGGCGTAACTCAACTTCAATTGGTTGATCACTTTCCTGCTTAGCTGAAGGGTTACCGAATAATTCAAAGTGCATCTGTTCTTTCGGCCAGCCTTTTACTTCAGCAATAGCGATTACCGTTTCAATCAGCGGTTTTGGACCGCAGACATAAATATGAGTACCAACCTTTGGTTCAGCCAGAACGTCATTAAGATTGAGTTTAGTCGGCGGCTCTTCTCTGCTGTAATAGAAATGGCCGTCATCACCGGCAAGTTCAGCTACTTGCTGCTTAAACGCCATATGTGCCCGGGTACGCACTGTATAATGTATTTCAAACGAGCCATCGGCGGCGTCTAGCGCCCTTGCCATAGACAAAATCGGCGTAATGCCAATACCTCCGGCAATCAGTATTGAGCGTGAGACATTCTCTACTAATGGAAAATCATTCTTCGGCGGCTGTATATAAAGACGATCACCAATACGCGGTGTGTAATGCATGAAATAGGAACCACACTCGCCATCTGTTTCTTTCAGTACGGCGATATTAAATGCGGTGCGTTGTTCAGGCCCATTAATCAGCGAATAGGCATTCGCTTTAACCTGCTCGTCGTGACCACGCACGGCGATACGAATATGCGCACCGGCATTAGGCACGACAGGCGTGCCATCCAGCGGACGCAGGATAAATTCAGAAATATTCTCAGCTTGTCCACAAATACCAGTCACTTCCACAGGAACAAATCTATCACCAAGATTTTCGATTTCCTGCGTGGTGGGCAGAGAAAAGCTTGCCTGAGCAGGATCGGAATGCTCGGGCAACATTGCTTCAATCTCTTCTTGTGTATAGCGTGGAACAATATGTTGCGGACAATTCCAATCAAACGAATCAAGCGTAATAATCATCGCACGATGTGCTGAATAACCGTAGCCTTCCGGTTCCAGTTTTGCGACCTGCATCAAGTCTTCGCGCTCGGTTACAATCCTGCAATAACCGAGAATTTTCAAGCGGCGGCGATTAGGATAATCCATGAGAATCAGTGAAATCTTATCGGTGCTGCGTAGATTACCGACACTAATATACTGATCGTTACCACGAAAATCTGGAAAGGCAATGTTCTTTTCATCAATAACCTGCAAAAAACCTTTTGGTCCGCCACGATGCTGAACATATGGCCAGCCATCACTGTTAACGGTTGCCATGTAAAAGCTGTCTCGCGTCTCGATAAACTCACGCTCCCGTTCAGCAAATACATCATGTGCGACAGGGCTGTCTTCCAGCTGTTGCCCCATTTCTCGCACACCGTATTCTTCCTGCACATTTTTTACAGTACCTGTAAACATGCGTTTGACGTAAGGATGTGGCATGGTGTTATCCTTTTGAAGGTAGCTTTTGCCCAAATATAGGATAGCGTGCACGCTATCCTATAGTCACTTTCTTGGGCTGGTTTTTAGGCCGCTTTCTGCGTATTACTGAGTAAGTGTACTTCAGGGAAATCTATTTTCACTTGCGTTGACTTGCCAAGTAAATTAGTCATGAAGTTCAATCCCACATGCGTAATAATTTCAACAATCTCGGCATCGCTCAAACCGGCTGCTTTGGCTTGCGCAAATTCTAGCGTTGTAATATCACCACGTTTTTCATTCAGGGCAGAGGCAAACTCGACAGCGGCATTGGCTTTTGGATCTGCCGAACCACCGTTGCGAGCATTTTCAATTTCATCGTTATCTAGCCCAGCACCTCGCGCAATTGCGGTATGTGCAGAAACGCAGTATTGGCAACCATTTTTCTCAGCCACAGCCAGCGCAATGCGCTCACCGATCTTAGGGTCCAATACACCCTGGCCGATATTTTCGAACAAACCTAAAAAAGCGGCCAATGCCTTGGGCGAATGCGCAAACACGCGTAAAAAATTAGGAATTACCCCGAGTTTTTGTTGCACAGCATCCAGTAACTCCTTGGTTTCGCCTGTAGCTTCTTGATGATTTATAGTTTCAATGCGTGACATAATAATGCTCCTTTAGTAACAGTTAATGAAAATGTTGCGCCGCACTTTTTATATCCGTGCGCAACAAATACATGTTACCTATTACAACTCATACCCAAAATAGGATAGATTGCAAACCATATTTGCATAAATGCCAACATAGGACACGTGCAAAAGTATCTTAATTAGTTAGCCAGTACTCGGTCGAACTCAAGTTGAACGACTCAATACGCCAATAGCCTTCTCATAATCTTGTAATTATTTTCTTTTTCTTTTTTTCTTTCGAATACGCTTCATCGTTTTCTGAATAGGAAGTTAAAACTAATAAAATTCATATTAAACTTGACTAAACCGACTAGTCAACTATAATGGCACTCATGGTGAGTTCAAGTGATACAAAAGAAAGATTGATTGCCAGTGTTTTAGAGCTGGTTGCCGAGCGCAGTTACGCTAATGTCGGTGTGCAAGAGTTATGCGAACATTCTGGCGCTAAAAAGGGTAGTTTTTATCATTTTTTTAAATCGAAGCAGGACTTGATGTTAGAAGCTTTGGAACATCAAACCGAAGCAATAAATAAAATGATACTGATACCTGCTTTTAGTTCTAATGTTGCCCCACTTGAGCGAATTGAGCGTATGTTTAATTTGACTTATGAATACCAAAAATCTTTAAAGGGAAAAACCGGGCGTGTTACTGGATGTTTTTTTGGAAATTTAGCATTGGAGTTGAGCACGCAGGATGAAGCAATCCGGCGTCTCCTGGATAAAATTTTTAATCAGCAAATTAAGCTAATCAAGCAATGCCTGGAGGAAGCTGTAACAATGGGGCATCTTTCTGAAATTGATATTCAACTGTCGGCCGAGGCAATTTTGGCTTATTGGCAAGGCGTTATTATGTTCGCGAAAGTACGTAATGAGCCTGAAGTGTTGAAATCTCTGGCCAAAGGCGCACAGGAACTTACTATATAAGGGTCGGAATAACGGAGTAATTTTTTTTAAACTTCAAATTAACCGACTGGTCAACTATTATTAATCTATAATGAAAGGTGAAAAAAATGACTGCAAAATTTACTGTACACACTAAACAAACCGCGCCGGAGGCTTCGGTGGCACTGTTGCAAAGCACTGAAAAAAACCTTGGGTTTATTCCGAATCTGATTGGCATAATGGCTGAAGCACCGGCAGTCACTAAAGGCTATCTCAGTATCATGCAAATTTTTGACGAAACTTCGTTTTCGCCGACCGAACGACAGGTTGTTATTCTGACTGCCAGTCGTTACAACGAGTGTCATTACTGCATGGCCGCGCATTCAGTCATTGCAGAAATGCAAAAGGTGCCACAAGACGTAGTAGATGCTATCCGTAATGATGATTCCATTGCGGATGTAAAACTTGAAGCATTGCGAAAATTTACAACCCAGGTGGTCGATAAACGCAGCTGGGTGAGTCATGAAGACATTCAGGCGTTTGTTGATGCCGGTTATACCAGGCAGCAGATTCTTGAAGTGATACTCGGCGTGAGTTTTAAAACGCTTAGTAATTATGTTAATCATATAACTGACACACCTTTAGATGCAGCTTTTGCCAAAAAAGAGTGGGCATCATCTGAAGACAAATAATGTGCGTCTGCTGGTAAATGGTATTTTTTCCTTACACAATAACCGACCAGTCAACTATTATCAGTTAATTGAAACCAAGTAGTTTTTTACAATCTGAGGAATGAAAAATGAACAATAGAACCGTAGATTTTTATTTTACCTATTTAAGTCCCTATGCTTTTCTGGCTAATTCGCGCATAAAAAAAGCATTGGAACCTCTCGGTGTAACGCTGCACTATCAACCGGTTGCACATACGGGCACTAGCGATGGGCCGGTATTTAATGAAACCAGATATGAACACATCGTTGAAGAGGATGTGCCGCGCTTTGCTAAACAATATGGATTGGACTATGTACCAAGACCCCCTTTAACTGAGAGTTATACAGCTAGTGCAGGGTTTTTATATGCTCAGGATAAAGGCGTAGGCGAGCTATTTAACGAATTGGTTTTTAAAAGCCGATGGAGCCAGGGTAATGATATAAGCAGGCTGGATGTTCTTGCCGACATAGCAGAACAAGTGGGGCTTGATCGAAATGAATTCTTGGCAGCTATTAAAGATCCTCAATACAATGACCATCTCTTGGAAATCAGGCAGCAGGCTTTTGAAGCCGGTGTATTTGGCGCCCCTACTTTTATTTATCAAGGTAAAAGATTTTGGGGTAACGATCGAATTGAATCATTGATTGACGAAATATTAACCGGAGAATTCGCATAAGTCTTCTTAAACAGATTCCTGCTTCGTGTGACATTCAGCGATGTCCGCATGGTTTGCATGTCGCTTGGAGCAGGAACATCAGTGCAATAAACCGCTACACAACAATGAATATTTGTAGTGTTAAAAATACGTTAATAATTTAATCGGAGGCAATCATGAAAAAACCAGTATGTTTAATTACCGGTGTCGGCAGCGGTACAGGGGCTTCACTTGCGAAACGATTCGCCACGGGCGGTTACCAGGTCGCGATGTTGGCACGAGATCGCGATCGACTGAAATCGCTGGAGAAGGAAATAGAAGGCGCTAAAGCTTATAGCTGCGATATTTCTGACCTGAATGTATTGCTGGATACCGTCAAGTCGATACAAAACGAAATGGGAGCACCTACCGTGCTTGTACATAATGCAGTATCAGCGACTTTCAAACCCTTTCTCGAAGCTGATCCAGAAGACTTGGAGCGAAACTTCCGGGTTAATACGACCACACTGCTCTACGTATCCAGAGCTTTAGCTCCGGCCATGATAACTGCAGGCCATGGCGCTATCATGGTAACTGGTAATACCGCTGCATTGCGCGGTATTCCAACCTACGCACTGTTTGCACCCACTAAAGCAGCGCAACGTATATTGGCGCAATCATTGGCGCGCGATTTAGGACCAAAAGGCGTTCACGTAGCCTATATCACGACCGATGCCGCGATCAACGCTCCCTGGCTTGGCGACGACACCCAAAAACCGAGTTGGCTGAAGCCGCCATCAGACTGGAAGGACAAGCTGGAAGATTATTTCGCCAAACCGGAAGCCATTGCAGACGAGGTCTTTCATATTGCTCACCAGGATCGCTCGACATGGTCATTCGATCACATCATCCGTCCCTATGCAGAAAAGTGGTAAGAACGGCAATAAAGAGTTAGCCAGTGCAAAGGGAAGGAATCCTCCTCGGTATTGAAATTGTGAACGTAGCACTGGCAGCACTAGTTACAGCTTGATATATTTTGTTAAACATAGACCAATTGGTCAAAGTATTGGAGAAAAGACAATGAAAAAGCTAAACAACAAAGTTGCAGTTATCACTGGTGGAAACAGTGGTATCGGCTTGGCCACCGCTCGGCGGTTCATCACAGACGGTGCCCTGGTGGTTATCACCGGTCGCAACCAGGAAGCGCTGGATGCCGCCGTCATTGATCTCGGTGACCGGGCGACTGGCATCCCAAGTGATGTTACGAATATCGAAGATTTAGACCGCTTATTCGCCCAGGTTCAAGAGCAGTTCGGCCAAATTGACGTGCTGTTTGCAAATGCAGGTATTGCACCCCTTCTCCCGTGCGAGGCTGTGACGGAAGAGCACTTCGACATTCTGTTCAACACCAACGTTCGAGGCCTCTTCTTTACGATTCAGAAGGCCCTGCCGCTTCTCTCGGAAGGTGCATCGGTCATTCTCAACGCCTCCATTGTTGCTCAGTCCGGGCTACCCAACACGAGCATTTATTCAGCAACTAAAGCAGCGGTTCGATCGCTGGGACGCACGCTTGCAGCGGAACTCGCGTCTCGCGGCATCCGTGTCAACGTTGTCAGTCCGGGACTCATCGAGACGCCGTTCTGGGACAAAGTCGGTCTCAGCAAAGACGAGGTCGATGCGTTCGGAGCGCAGGTCATCCAACAGACGCCGCTCGGTCGCCCGGGTAGATCCGAGGAAATTGCCGCGACCGTCGCATTTCTTGCCTCCGACGATGCCAGCTACTTTACCGGAGCCGATCTCGTCGCTGACGGCGGAATGATTCAGGTCTAGGCGCAATAACTGCTAACACACAACACAATGTTATAAGACAGACACTAGGTAAGGAGTAAACATCATGAGTAATTCAGCTACAAACGTGAGTGAGTATGATGAAATCGCAAAGGTCGTTCGACAGTACATCAATGGCGCCAAGTCCGGCAGAGGTGACGACATGAAGCCCGCCTTCCACAAGGACGCCACGGTCTTTGGTTATGTTGGAGACGACCTGTTCGCTGGCCCCATCCAGCAGCTCTTTGATTGGAATGACGAGAACGATCCAACGACGGAGCTCCAAGCATGGATTGCCAGCATCGAGCTCATTGACACGGTCGCCACGGTGCGGCTTGAACTCGACAACTGGACTGGTTACCGGTTCACTGACTTGTTTACGCTGCTAAAAATTGATGGGGAGTGGAAGATCATGAGCAAAGTCTTTCATCTGCACACTTGAAAGAATAGCGAACGAAGCAATCCACATAATTAGATTGTAAAACCCTTATTGAAAATCATATAGCCTGATATATCAAACAACAAAGCTAACCATGGAGAATTTTATGTTGGAACTTTATCAATTCAAACGTACATGGGGAAGCAGAATACGTTAATTACTTGGTCAATTTTCAACCGGTGTCAACAAACTTAACCCAATCGTAGAAATAGACGGTACACCTGAGGTTGGTGGAATGGTCAAGATATTGACTAAAGGCCACGAACAGATTATAAAGCCATGCCACGTGGTGTTGAAGACCACGCAAGCGGCGGACGATGAATCCTCAACTGCTTTGATTTTTGATCGCATGAGAATTCATGAAAAACCACGTGAATGCTGAGATTACTATAATAGGAACGATTAGAAACTTGGTTTTCATTATCCTTGCGAAATAAATCGAAAGCCTATCGCAATGAGGAAAACTAAAACTATTAGTTGATGTGGGGATTAGCCTTTAAGCGGGCAACAGCCAGATCGATAAACGACCTGATCTTGGCGTTAGCTTGCCTTCCTTCAAGATGAATAATATTTACAGGAAGAGCTTCACTTCAAAGTCTTGCTTGGCCGCTTCAATGGCAGCGCCGTTTTGGTTGCAATGAAGACGGGGGGAAACTTTTACAGAGATTTTGCCACTAGGCGATTCAAACCGCCACGTCGTCGATGGCTCGACTGTGGACGCAAGAATAATTTCATGGTTAGCGAGGTCGTCAGGATGTTCCAGCACGCCGTGTTTATCGAAGTAGCCAGGCGAGCCACACACAATCCGCTGTGTACCCCCAACTTTGGTTGCATATAAGCTTGAATCTTTTAGATGTCCGATCCGGATCGCCACGTCCAACCCTTCGTCAAGAATATTACCAACACGATCGTAGAATATTGCCCTCACTTCGACAGATGGATTCTGTTCCAGATATTCCGTCAAAATAGGCGCTATATGCTTCTGCCCAAACAAAACGGGCGCAGTTACAGATAAAACACCTTTGGGAGTGGCGTAACTCCCTGATGCGGCAGCTTCAGCTTGCTCAAGATCTTCCAGGATTTTCTTGGTGTCTTCGAAAAACCGAGCACCGGAATCAGTAAGGCGAACCTGTCGGGTGGTTCGATTGAACAAACGTACACCCAAGGCGTGCTCCAGCTGTGCAATCGAACGAGTGACAGCAGGCGCAGAGAAGTCAAGCTTCCGGCTTGCTGCCACAAAACTTTGTCCTAATGATGACCGGAAGTCAGTCCTTTACTCTACCCTTTTCTTTTCTCACAGAACGCCGTGCTCTGGGGAAAACCGGAGCGCAGCGTTGGTTTGTCCCTAGCAGCACTTTGTTATGCCAATAATTTTCCCTGCAAATATTCATTTAGTAAAAAGTTTCAGCATAACTCATTGATTCAAAATCTTTTTGACCCAATTTAGAAACATTCCTGTATTCCTAGTATCGAAACTTCCCTTATTTGGTACGTAGTAACATAAATCAGATTTGATCTTCCGGGTTCCGAATTGCTGCAGCTGATTAGCTTTTAATAGACTTTTTGTAAGGGTCGTGGAACAGAAAACAAGGCCACTTCCTGTCATGGCCTGCTGGATCCCGAAAATTTCTTGGTCAAATTTTTTGACTGTTATATTTGACCAATCCAGTTCGTTTATAGCCAGCCAAGCCGATAATGGGGGCTCAGGTAATGTTTTATTTTTCCATTCTGTTGTGAAAATGGTAACCGGTTCAGTTGCACAAGAAGGTAATTTTATTCCGTGAGCACCAAATAAATCGAATGATTCAGATCTAATTACATCAGTAGGTTCAACGGCTGTGGCATCACCTAAACGAATCGGAATGATATATGATTGGCTGTCTACCGCCTCACCGGTCGATATCTCTACAGAAATATCAAAGTTGGTCTGCAAAAATTCCTGCAATGAAGGAATTAACAACATAGCGGCGAGTGATGAGGTTGTAGACACCCGAATAACGCTGCCCGCCATGCTCACTTCTTCTAAGGCATTGTCGATTTTTCTAAAACCATCCGAAGTTGCATTTGCAAGCCTTTTACCTATTGCGGTGAGTACTATTCGTCTTCCTTGTCGATGAAATAAGTTTACATTCAACCGATCTTCTAGGTTGCTAATGTGGTGCGATATGGCTGTTGGTGTCAGCGAAAGCTCTTCAGCAGCCAGCTTAAAACTTCCTCTACGGGCAGCTGACTCGAATGCTTTAAGCGCTGGTAACGATACTTGCAATTTCACTTCCTTAATTGAATATTAATTCATTGTATATGATAGATGAGTTAAATTCATCTAATGGTGCAATTTTCTCGTTTTTATTCTTCTGTCAAAACTTACAAAATAGCTTATATCATTAACCAACAACGGTAACTAACATGAGTACATTATTACATATAGATTCGAGCGTAAGAGCTGCGAATAACCAAAATACAGACCACAATTCAATATCAAAGACAATTGCTCTTCAGTTTGTTGATATATGGAAATACAATCGACCTGAAGATGAGTATATTTATCGTGATGTAGGAGTTAACCCACCTGATTTCATTACACAAGACTGGATTGGCGCGGTGTTTACCCCCGATGAGAAAAAGACCCCAGCACAGAAAGAGATCCTGTCACTATCAGACAAACTAATAGCCGAAGTTTCAGCGGCAGATATCATCGTGATTTCATCACCAATGTACAATTACGGTATGCCAGCTCAGTTAAAAGCATGGTTCGATCAAATTGTACGCATAAACAAAACGTTTGATTTCGATCTGTCCCGAGGGGACTTCCCATTGCAGCCATTATTATCAGGTAAAACCTTAATCATAGTGACTTCTTGTGGTGAGTTTGGTTTTGAAATGGGTGGGATCAGGGAAGGTTCTGGTCACCTCGCACCACATCTACGGACTCTTAGCAAATATTTGGGGGTAGACTCAATGTATGAAATTGTCTCTGAATATCAAGAGTTTGGCGATGAGAGACATCGAGCTTCTGTTGCCAATGCAATAGATAGAGCGGAAATTCTTGCTTCAGAATTGGCTATTTCACCCCTAGCGGCATCATCAAAAAAAGAGGTCGCCAATGTGTAATCTTGTTACTGACGAGCAACTCATGAAGCTAGGAGAAAGCGTTGTTGATTTGGCTATTAGCAACGTCAATGCCGGTGGGTTACCATTTTCAGCAATTATCTTTAATCAGGAAGGAAGAGTTATTGGTAGAGGAGTGAATCAAGTCGCCACGCACTTGGACTGTACTGCACATGCTGAAATCCAAGCGATAAGAAACGCTTCACATAGTGAAAAAAACATCACATTAAAAGGAGCGACACTAATTGCGTCAGGAGAGCCTTGCGCTCTCTGCTATATGGCAATCCTAACGGCAGAGATTAAAACCG
Source organism: Nitrosomonas sp. (assembly GCA_021774155.1). Taxonomy (GTDB): domain Bacteria; phylum Pseudomonadota; class Gammaproteobacteria; order Burkholderiales; family Nitrosomonadaceae; genus Nitrosomonas. The sequence goes on along the minus strand of JAJFJH010000342.1, from coordinate 14,063 downwards.
TGATGATCGTATCGGATAGGCATGAGGCAAAAAAATACGGATTTGACTATCAATGGACATATGAATATCTCAATACCAAGTTTCTTCATGAGCTAAGCGTTGTGAAGTTAGATATTGATAGGAAATTGCTCCCATTCAAATTGGGCAAGATCAGGTTGAGTGATTCTAGCTTTTAGTTTCAATCTGGAGAGCATAAAAAAGTCAGGTGTATTTTTTCAAATCAGGCCGCTATTTTCAACATCGATGCAGATCTTTTCGCACTTTTCTCGATCTTCAATACCGGATACCAACGTTCAAAATGGCGGTGTAAATCATTATTTAGCACCGCTGTTCTCGTTTGTTACAAGTAATGCGCGAGACAGGAAAAAACAGGTTAGTCACAAAAGGAACCATGTTTGGTGAAATATTGCCTAACATTCGTGGATTAATGACTGTCCTTTTATTATCAAGCAGCATAAGCACGGGTATGATTTGAGTCATCATAAAAAAATGCAAGGATGATAGCGATGTACTGTGATTACTTGATATAAATAACTTCAGTCCTCATTTATTTTTAATGCATTGCTGAATATCAACAGAATATTGGAGTAAAAAATGTCTAATACCTTTGTTCATACCCGTCGCACCCCATTTATCGACAAAACGCTTCAGCCTTTATTAATCCATGGCTTAAAAGGTATCGAAAAAGAAGGCCTTAGAATTACCCAGGAAGGAACCATATCATTGTCGCCTCATCCGGTCCAATTGGGCGCTGCGTTAACGCATCCGAATATAACCACCGATTATTCTGAAGCGTTATTGGAGTTAATCACGCCAGCAATGCCGGGTGAAAGTGACATGGTAGGCTTTCTGACTGACCTGCATAAATACGTCTGTCCCAATATCGGTGACGAATTGATGCTGGCCGCAAGTATGCCTATAGGTGATTTGCGGGACTCGGCAATTCCTATTGCCAAGTATGGTTCCTCCAATGCAGGAAAAATGAAGCATATATATCGGCGAGGCTTAAGCTACCGCTACGGTCGTTGCATGCAAGTCATTGCGGGAATCCATTTTAACTACTCGCTTCCTGAACCATTCTGGCCGCAATACCAAGATTTCATGAAACATACCGGCGATCTAAAATCATATACGACTAATGCTTATATGGGAATGATCAGAAACTTGCAACGGTATGGCTGGCTTATTCAATATTTATTCGGTTCGTCCCCGGCAGTCAGCAAAAGCTTCATCGATAGTCGCAACTCTATTTATTCAGATACATTTGAAAAATTTGATGAAACATCCTATTATAAGGCTTATGCAACTTCCTTAAGGATGAGTGAGATTGGCTATGTAAACCCCGTTCAGGCAATGTTTCGTGTTTCCTTTAATAGCCTTGATGATTACATAGGAGACTTGAGCAGAGCGACATCGATACCTTATCTGGATTATGAGAGGATCGGTGCAAAAATGGGTGACCAATACCGGCAATTGAATACCAATTTTCTCCAAATCGAGAACGAATATTATACTTCAATACGACCGAAACAACTGACGAGACCCAATGAGAGGCCGATTCAGGCATTAAAACGCAAGGGTATTCAATATATTGAAATACGTTCTCTGGATATCGATATTTTTGAGCCGACGGGAATTTCAATTGAAACGACACGATTTCTTGAAGCGTTTTGTCTGTTCTGTCTGTTCCGGCAAAGTCCCTCGCTGGATTTGAAACAATATAAGGAAATTAATAATAATGCGTTGTCCGTGGCCAACAATGGAAGAGATCCAGCGCTGAAATTATTAAATGATGGACGGAAAATTTCCCTGCAGGATTGGGCGCTGACGCTATGCCAGGAAATGCAGGAGGTCTGTGAAGTTCTAGACAATGGCAATGGCGACAAGCCTTATACCATGGCATTGCGCAAACAGATCGAAGTTATTCGTCATCCCGAATTAACTTCTTCAGCACGAACACTGTCGGTCATGCGGAACCAGAAGTTGTCGGTTACCGAGTTAGTATTGCAAAAATCCCATGAATATACTCGTCATTTTCAGCATGCCACATTGGATGCTTCGATAAAGAGGGATTTTGATTTACAAGTCAAAGCATCGCTTGAGAAGTACAAACGGTTGAACGCAACGAGTGAGATTCCTTTCGATAAATACTTGAGCAACTATTTCTCTAAAGATACAGCAGCCAGCAAAATTCACTCAAAAACTCATTCTCAAAACATACCTGCTTCCACGGTCGAAACTGCCGCTCGATGAATTGCAGTTACTTATGGACATTCAACTTCGCTCCCAGCAACCTGATGATTAATCACAATCAATGAAACTTGCCTTCATCCTCGACCCGCTGGATTCGATCAAGACGTTTAAGGACTCGAGCTTTGCCATAATGCATGAAGCTGCTTCTCGCGGTCAACATTCATTTACCATGCACCCAAGGTCACAAACTGCGACCATCTGGATGAAGTACGGAAAGCTCGACCTGAATGATGCTCATTTGCTAGCGCCTCAAATTCATGTCTCGGAATAAGTTTTAGGATTTGTGAGAAGATCGTATTACAATGAGCCACGGCATGATTCCTTTAATCGGTTCAACAAGTTACGAGAAAACTTATTATACCAATTATGGCTGAATTAGGCCGCCTTACTTGCGTGTTAACGGGACACTAGTGATTTTGATCACTAAAAACGTCTCAAAATCGCAAATTCTCACATCTCCTCCATTTTTGGGTGTTGAATATACCACAGAAACATATTGATCTCAGGCTTCTCAGTAATATCGGCCCTGTTTCCTTGGAAAATATCATCCTGTACGGCGATTATATTCTCAACAGAGACAAGATTGCGCGGTAGATGTAAAATTCCTTAGCGTCTATTTGCGCACGAATGTGCACAGTGCCCTTAGCTCTGTCGCTAAAAAATATGGGGTTAGTTTGAATTTTGTCAATCGGTATTGAAAAATTTTCAATGCCGATTGACAGGTTGGGCCTATAATCCCTTCTAGGTCAGCAGCCATACGTCTCTGGCTTTATCCTTAATCACAGACTGTTAGGCTTTATTTTCCTGAAGCCGAAACAAATGGATAGTCCAGATCCGTTCCCGCAATGTGATTGAAATAATTGGTAAAAATATTGATGCAGGTCACAGCCAGAACTTCCAGTATTTCTGCGTCACTAAAACCGGCATCCCTTGCATTAGCCAGATCGTCATCTGAGAGCTTGCCTTGCTTCTCGATAATTTGTTCGCTGAGAGTCAATGCCGCTCCGGTTTTGGGATCCGCTGCAACGCCTTTAAGGCTATCATGAATTTGATTCTCATCAAATTTGAGCCTTCTACCCATAGCAGCATGAGCTGAAGCACAGTAATCGCAGTCGTTGAGACTTGCGACCCTCAGCGCAATTTTTTCCTTGAGCTGAGCGGAGATTTTACTACGACCAAGGGCGGTGTAACCATCCAGCAAGAATCCCAGGGCAGCCGGTGAGTGTGCGGCTGTCTTGAAGATATTGGGTACTTGTCCGCGTAATTCCATCACACGATCCAGAATTTCCTTGGATCCATTTTCAAAGTTTGTATTTATTTCGATACGTGCCATTTTTGCCTCCTAAAAAATTGATAACCAAAATCCAGCTACAACAATGCCCCTAACGACTAATACATCGATGCCAGCATCTAAAAATAAACTGACAAATGAAAAACCCTTGTTTCAAAATCGACTTTAAAATATTCCTGCAAGAGTGGTCACTCGTCAGCTACCAAAATTATATAAGTCCGCAGCTGTTTAATAATTGGTTATCATTACAATTATTCATTGCAGATATTGAAATAGTGAGAAGGACCTTATTGAAATAGCGGATGGCCTAAAAACACCTTCTCGCGGATTCTTGCACGCTTTATCTTCAAACTAGACCGAAGTTTCGGTAATTGCATATGCTGCTTGAAGAACATTACACGGAACTTGCTATTGATGAGGCCGCTGAAAGAATTCGTACTCTTGGCATCAACAAACTTAGTTCAATCGTAGAAATAGACGGAACACCTGAGGCTGGTGGAATGGCCAAGAATTGACTAAAGACCACGAACGATCGTAAAGACATGCCGCGCGGTGTTGAAGACCACGCAAGCGGTGGACGGTGAACCCTCAACTGCTTTGATTTCTGATCGCATAAGAATTCATGAAAAAACCGCGTGAATGCTGAGATCACTATAATAGGAACGGCCAGAGATTTGGCTTTCATTATCCTTGAGAAATAAACCGAAAGCCTATCGCTATAAGTAAAACTAAAACTATTAGTTGATGTGGGGATTAGCCTTTAAGCGAGCAACAGCCAGATCGATAAATGACCTGATCTTGGCGTTAGCCTGCCTCCCCTCAAGATGAATAATATTCACGGGAAGAGCTTCTGCTTCAAATTCTTGCAATATGCGTTTCAATGACCTCTTCTGAAACTCATCACCCACTTGATAGGACATCAAACGTGTGATACCAAAGCCTTGCTTAGCCGCTTCAATGGCGGCGCCGTTTTGGTTGCAATAAAGACGGGGGGAAACTTTTATAGAGATTTTGCCACTAGGCGATTCAAACCGCCATGTCGTCGATGGCTCGACTGTGGACGCAAGAATAATTTCGTGGTTAGCGAGATCGTCAGGATGTTCCGGCACACCGTGTTTATCGAAGTAGTTAGGCGAGCCACACACAATCCGCTGTGTACTCCCAACTTTGGTTGCATATAAGCTTGAATCTTTGAGATGTCCGATCCGGATCGCCACGTCCAATCCTTCGTCAAGAATATTACCAACACGATCGTAGAATATTGCTCTCACTTCGACAGATGGATTCTGCTCAAGATATTCCATCAAAATAGGCGCTACATGCTTCTGCCCAAACAAAACGGGCGCAGTTACAGATAAAACACCTTTGGGAGTGGCATAACTTCCTGATGCAGCAGCTTCAGCTTGCTCAAGATCTTCCAGGATTTTCTTGGCGTCTTCGAAAAATCGTGCACCGGAATCAGTAAGACGCACCTGTCGGGTAGTTCGATTAAACAAACGTACACCCAAGATGTGCTCCAGCTGTGCAATCGAACGAGTGACGGCAGGCGCAGATAAGTCAAGCTTCCGGCTTGCTGCTACAAAACTCTGGCATTCAGCCGCTTCCAAAAACACCCGTATTGTGTCAAGTTTGTCCACTGCATGAGCCTGCTAATTGTTTGCCTCTATTATTTCACCCAGGGTAATAGAATATTCTTAATTTGTCTAATTATTTCGTTATAAATTAATTGTATATTGAAACCTCAATTTTAATAAACCTAGGTAAAAAACATGTCTAGAGTCCCAACCCCGGTATCCATCGACGCCGCACCGGAAGCGTCAAAAGGCTCTCTTGAAGCGGTCAACAAGCTACTGGGGACCGTCCCTAATATGTTCAGACTGATCGAAAACAGCCCACAAACCCTTGAAGTTTATTTGGGTCTGAACAACGCGCTTGGTGGTGGTTCAATAGACGCGCCAACGCGTGAGCGGATTGCATTGGCTGTCGCTGAAATAAACGGCTGTGGTTATTGTCTAGCTGCACATAACTATCTTGGCACTAACCTGGCCAAACTGAGTGCGGATGAAATTGAAGCCAACCGTCGTGGCACATCCAGCAATGCCAAAGCCGCAATTGCCGTCGGTTTCGCAGCGAAAACCACCAAGAACCGTGGCCAAGTATCTGACGCTGATGTACAGGCTGTTCGTGACGCCGGATACAACGATGCAGAAATTGTCGAAATTATCGGCCATATCGCGCTGAATACGCTAACAAACTATATCAACGAAGCACTTGGAACTGAAATTGATTTTCCAACAGTTGGCACATTCTCAGCGTAGTCTCACTTAGTAGGGCGCACTTCCCGTCATCCTACATCTTTTCCCTTTAAAGGATCCTGGCCGTTCTACTCGATCAATAACCTCTACAAGCTGTCGACTGAATGCTTAATTTACTTAATATTGGAGTCAATCATGGAAAATAAATTAGCTTACATCCCACCGTCCGTTTGGACCTGGGATAAGAAAAGCGGTGGCAAATTCGCCAACATTAATCGTCCCGTTGCAGGATCCACCTTCGACCAGGAATTATCCGTGGGCAAGCACCCATTACAGCTCTATTCCATAGCAACTCCCAACGGTGTAAAAGTTACCGTAATGCTCGAAGAGTTGCTGGCTTTAGGCCATTCCGGGGCTGAGTACAATGCTTGGCTGATCGATATTTTCGAGGGTGACCAGTTTTCCAGTGGCTATGTTGAGCTCAATCCGAACTCAAAGGTTCCGGTCATGGTGGATCACAGTGCAACCACACCCATACGAATTTTGGCTCTGTTGCAAAAAATATCGTTAACTAGAGTAAGTCTCTGATATGTTGGATTATACGGTGTAAGTATAGAATTGTCTTTCAATAAGACGGATTTCTCCTAGTAGATCTTGTTCGCGTGTCCATGCATACATTTGTCCTTTTTTGAACATGCGCATGATTTCAAATCCCTTGATCGTTGCATAGGCAGTTTTCATGGATTTAAAACCGCGTACTGGATTTATCAGCCGTTTGAGTTTGCCATGATCAGCTTCAACAATATTGTTCAGGTATTTTACCTGCCGGTGTACCGTATTCTTTGGGCATTTTCCTTCTTCCTGTAATTCAGCAATAGCCGGGCCAAAAGTCGGTGCCTTATCCGTATTGATTGTCTTTGGATGTACCCATGGCTTTATAGATTTGAGTGCTTTGCTGAGGAATCGCTTGGCTGACTTGGTGTTACGGGTAGGCGACAGATAGAAATCAATTGTATTGCCTTGCTTATCAACAGCCCGGTATAAATATGTCCATTTTCCTTTAACCTTCACATAGGTTTCATCTACTCGCCAACTAAGACCAATCGTTGGCTTGTAGTACCATCGCAGGCGTTTCTCTATTTCCGGCGCATAATGTTGGACCCAGCGGTAGAGCGTTGTATGGTCTACTTCAAACCCTCGTTCCAACATCATTTCTTCCAATTCACGATAGCTGATTCCATACTTGCAATACCATCTAACACAACCAAGGATTACGCTACTCTGGTAATGCCGCCATTTGAAATCCGACATTGAGATATATCCTTAAAAATTCAATAATGCATCAACTTGCTTATTTTTTGCAACAGAGCCCGGCTCAATACCTTTCTTGTTGACTAGGTAGTTAAGGTTTTCTGCCGCACCATAAGCAGTATCACCCATTAAGCGTCGAGGCTTTAGTCCATGAGTTTCTTCAATACGGTCAATCATGGTTTGCGTGGTTTTGACCTCCAGTGATTGAGCACTGGGGGATGCCTCAACATCCAGGATAATGTTGTTCTCAATGTCAATTATATAGTTAGTGGAATAGGAGAAGATCGCTGGACCTTTAGCTGCTGTCCATTGTGCCATCGGATCAGTTAGTGACACACTTTTTTGACGGCGACGTAGTTCTGGATGCTCATCCAATGCTTCCAGGTATTCTCGTACAGCACGCGATTCAATCTGGTCTGGCACCCAACCAGTTGCGCTAGCATTATCAACAGCTCGTTGGCGACTAACATCTGCTTCAACAAAGCTTGCATCAATGGCAAACCCTTCACCTTTAACCAGACCTGCGCTTACACACCGTTCAACAATCATATTAAACACGCTGCGAAACACGTCACTATCACGAAAACGACCCAGACGGTTCTTGGAAAAAGAGGAGTGGTTAGGCACATCATCTTCAAGACCCAAATGACAAAACCAGCGGTAGGCTAGATTAAAATTCACCTCTTCACATAAACGTCTTTCTGAACGAATGCCGTAACAGTAACCCACAAGGAGCATTCGAATCATCAACTCGGGATCAATCGACGGCCGTCCCGTGTGGCTATAAAACGGCTCCAGGTATTCTCGAACACGATCAAAGTCCAAAAACTGGTTTATGTGACGAAGAAGGTGATTCTTTGGAATATGTTTTTCCAGGCAGAAATCATAGAATAAGGCATTCTGTTCGGGCGGTAGACTTCCCATCATGGCGGTTACGCCTTAAAAGTTGATGATGGATGAATTATCCCTCAAAACAGAGTTTTTCAACAGTATCGGCCAAAACCAGCCAGTCAATTTCTTTCAATAAACCTCCGATAATCTGGCTAAATAATATGAGACAGCCAGTACTGTCATGATCTTCAGATCTGTATATCGTTTCATTTAGAATGATATATAGTTAGCAAACCTGACAAGCATAACGACTCTGTTGCTATTAATGCTAAAAGTATGGAAGAAATCTATATAATTACTTGATAGGGCAATCAAAGCACTCATTTCATAGATGTAAAGGAAGCAACGTATGAGCAAGAGTCTCTACATATCAATAGAAGGTTTCGAGGCTCAAGACTGGAAATCTACTTTTGAATCTAAAGTCATGGAGCTAATCCCCGATGAGAACCTAGAAATTTTCGTGCCTCGAATATTAGGTGGAGCTGGTGGTGGAAAGAAAAACAAAGTAGGTGTTCGTAACAATACGAGAGCAGTTAATATGAATACAAGTGCATCCATCTTGGCAAGTATTCTATTAGCAGCGTCTTTGGCCATCCCGGACATAGAACCTAATGCTGAAGTGGAATGTATGATTAATGGTGATAAAGGTTCGGTTGCTATAACTGTTAGTGGCGGCCATGATACCCTAACCGAAACTATACAGTCTTGTATTGAAAAGATAGGAGACCCCGAAGAACTGAAGATAACCCCTAAGAATAAAACACCTAAAATCATTAAGATATAGATGTTCTGGGCGTGTAAATACGATATGATATGGATCAAGAGACCAAGGAAACGGTTCGTAAACTAAAAGAGAGCGCAGATTTGATTAGTTCCCATTTGCCCGGTGACGGAGAGGGCATGTTGGTTTTCGGTACAGGCGTCTCGGTTATACGCACAAACCACCCAGTTTGGACACAATCTCTTAGATATAGTAACGATGAAATTCGTACCATGTACATGGTTTCCCATGAGTGTGTTCATCTGTCGCAGGTAATTTCCACGGAATTTGTATTTTATACTGGGTTTGGATTTCTAGAGTTGGTTGCAAGCATCCAAAGAAATAAGAAGCAAGGAACTCCAGAATTGGATTGGCTGGAAGAATGCTTGAAAAACTTTAATTTTTACAATGAATTGATTGATAATGAAACGGCTGGAATATCCGCATTGCAGATAATTGAAGCACATGCGGTGCTAGAGGGGTTTCGCGGTGCTTTTTCTAGGTGGAGCCAAGAAGGTCTCGTAATGATTATCAATGAGGTTCATGAACTCAGCCTTCTATATTCAGATCTTATTGGCAAGTTCCTTAAAGAATTTGGTTTTGAGTTCACGTTCAACGCACTTCCAAAAATCTGTTGGCTATCTCTACAGAGTAAAAAGCCAGGGGTCGAGTTTCTTGCCTATATGGAAAAATTAATACAATACCCTGCTGAGAAAATTGCTGAATTAAACTGCAGCGAGTTTTGCGCGCTCCTCGGAGTAGACCCCATGGCTATATCAAAAACAGTACGACAAAGGAATCCCGACATAGCGCGTCATCAGATAAACAAATTATGGGGACCATATTTTGATGAAATTGAAGCAGAGCATGATGTCGAAAGTCTGCTTGAGTATTTTATGCACCCAGGAAAAGAGTCGTCTACTACAATATTAAACAAGCAGTACCTGATGCCGCCCCTCACAATTTTTAATGATGATCATTATCATTTGAATGGCCCACATAAAGAGGGTGGCTGGAGTGTTGCTAAACCCCTCATTGAGGCAACTGCTCTTTACTTAGAAACATTACGTTGGTTAGATGAGAAGTCAGATACTAAATAATATTATGTCTGCCTTGAAGTTCGATTTTCTCATAACCTACGTAGCGAATTTGCCCTAACAATGGTAATTAACACGGATCCAATTCCGCGGTTCGGTTATTGCTGGCGTTATCATTGTATAAAGGAATTTTGTCCTATCTCACTGACCGCTGTGGGTCGATGAGCGACCTATCATCTAGTTCTACACTCTTGATTCCATAAACCGAAATAAGGAATCAAGCCATGATGAATACTACGCAAATGCTGAATTATAGAGAACCTTGGAACAAAGGCAAACTAGTGGGGCAGAAGGCTCCACTTAAACTTAGAGAGATCTGGGCAATACGCATACGACTTCAACTAGCTCAGAAAGTAAGAGATTTAGCCCTTTTTAATCTGGCCATAGACAGCAAACTACGTGCATGTGACTTGGTAAAACTAAAGGTCCGAGATATATTTCCCAGGGTAGCCAAATATTAAGTCGAGCTATGATTGAACAACAGAAAACGCACCAACCAGTGCGATTTGAGATCACCAAACTGACTAGGGATGCTGTAACAGATTGGATCGAACACGCCAGTCTTAAAAACGAGAATTTCCTATTCCCAAGTAGAATTAAATTGTCGCCACACTTATCCACACGACAATACGCGAGGATTGTTCACTCCTGGATAAAACAGATTGGGCTTGAGTCTGCCGCCTACGGTACGCATTCGATGCGACGAACCAAAGCTTCACTGATTTATAAAAGAACCAAGAATCTAAGAGCCGTCCAACTTTTATTAGGCCACACAAAACTGGAAAGTACTGTTCGGTATTTAGGAATTGAGGTTGATGATGCATTGGAAATGGCCGAACAAACTGAAGTATAACTTTGGACATCAGCGGCCGTTTTGTAGTGGTCGCTGTTCGGCCAACAATAGTCCGTTACCTATTTCTAATGTACGGCTGGTCAACCTTAATTAGCGGTCATTCAGTAAATCTTAACTTTTATATCTATAAGTATAAAAGTTAACGAGCTGAAAACCAGTCTTTTATTTCATGGGGTAAGATTGAGCAGTATGGCAGGGTAGGTTTTTAGGGGTTTTGGAGACTGAGGTAGGTACTATAGTCGTCAGTTTTCGATAAAATATGTTATCAGTAGTTAGATAACCAACCAAAAGTTTTATTATCAATATTGAGAATAATTTATCAGTTGGAAACCCTCCGTCCTGTAGCCTGTAGAATTTACACACTCATCCAACATGTGCGAAATTTCCCACCATAATAAATGAAGAGTTTACTATTTGCGGTATTATAGCTATTACCACGAAGAAAGAACCGCTGTTTCGTAGCAGGGGAATTATGTAATATATGAACTCGAAAAAAGAACAACTACTATATGTAGAATCGCTGAAATCAAATAGACAAAGCAAGCGGGTTTTGATTGTAGATGATTATCCGGTAGTCCGAACTGCGTATCTTAGGTTATTAAAAGAGAATCTCCAGTTAAACATAGCGGAAGCAGAGACTGGTAAAAAAGCGTTGGAATTACTTTCTAAAGAATCTTATGATTTGGTGATATTAGATATCAGTATGCCAGAAATATCCGGGTTTGAATGTTTGAAGCTAATCCGAGAACAGTATCCAAAGTTGCCGGTTATCATTTGTTCAATGCATAGTAATAGCCACATGATACAAAAAGCGCTTCAGTTAGGAGCATCCGATTTTATTAGTAAGAATAGTAATGTTATTAAAGAAATGATGCCAGCAATTATGGCGCAATTCGAAGAATCAGATAGAGATAGAACTAAACGAATGACTGACTTGCTGCAAACTGTAAGGGGAGAGAAACTCGCACCAGAACTTTCTGAAGAGATGCTTACCGCAACAACATTTTCTTTTGTACACCATCTCAATGGTAACTTTGCAATACTCAACCATTCTGTAAAATGTATAGTTAATGAAATGTCTAACGTCGCTGGTGGAAAGAACGAGAGTCTGGACACGTATGAGTTCACAGTACAAGAATGCTTAGCTGAGATGAGCTATATGCTTCAACGTTTTCGGAATGCGGTTGGTCGGCACCCGGGAGTATTACGGGTACAAGAGGTAAATTCTATCCTACACGATGTAAAATCGCATTTTTCTAAACGTTCTGCTTTTAATAAGAAAATCAGATTTAAGCTCACTAAACAGCTGACTGAAGTAATGGGCGATAAAGAACTTTTATGGCATCTTTTTGAGAACTTGATCGGCAATGGATTGGATGCACTTGAGGAATGTGAAGATGGTTGCATATGGGTAAGCACGCTGGTTAATACATCCCAGAAAACGCTATGCATTTCGGTGCGTGACAATGGTAGTGGTATTGCACCAGAACATCTACCACGTATTTTTGATGCAAATTTTAGTACGAAATCTGGAGGGTTGGGGATTGGTCTCTTTCTAGCGAATCGATCAGTTATTATTCACGGTGGAACAATCAAAGTTAAAAGCAAAGCTGGTAAAGGTTCAAAATTCACTGTTCAACTTCCATTAAAATCAGCCAAGAAATAACAAAATAATGAAATCCTCTATTCTAATAGTAGACGATGATACAGAGTTTCTCAATGCATGTGCAATAGCAATGCAAATGGCCGGTTACGAGTGCACCATAAGCCAAAGTGGTAAAGATGCGCACGAAAAAATTCAACACCGGCTCTACGATGGAATCGTGTGCGACGTTTTTATTCCTTTCAATGGTATCCGAGAGGGCGGACTTATCCTCGCTAAGGAATTCTCTTCGAAGCATCCGTCATCTTGCATAATTTTAGTGTCGCAATATGTTGCTCACCGTTGGGTCAATGAATTCGCTGGTTTGCCTAATCTGGCATTTGTAGAAAAGGGAGAGAGTGCGATCGAAGATCTTGTCTATGAGGTGGGACGAATTGCAAAGACAAAGTTTGCATTCGTCTGCGTACCATTTGCACTGGAATACAATGATTTCTATGAGGTTGGTATCAAGCCTGTTATTACGGACTGCGGCTACAAATGTGTGCGCGCTAATGAAATTGAACATAATAAGGGAATTTTAAATATTATTTACGAGCAAATTGAGTCATCCCACATTGTTATCGCCGATATGACAGGAAGCAACCCAAATATCTATTACGAAGTCGGATATGCTCATGCTTTAGGTAAGGAAGTTATTCTACTGATTCAACAAACGGATGACCTGCCATTTGATCTTCGTAGCTTCAATCATATAGTTTATAATGGTCAAATTACTTTATTGAAAGAGAAGCTTTCTAAGCGTCTTAATGGATTGCTGAATAATCCCTGTTGACACGTTTATTACTTTGCATTGGACTTTACCTGTACCGTCGCATGCTTGAATCAGACGACGGCACTCAATTTGATATGCATCACAATCCGAGGCCCTTATGAACTGCGGCAAGCAATGCTGCTATTAGTGTTGCGAACCCTACAACCGGCGCCCAACTATCAGCCGTAAAATTGCTGAACCGGCAGTGAGCGCTAGAAGTGACGGTACAACTACTACTGTTATCAAGTTTGTAACCCGAAAACTTGAGGTGCTTGTTAAACGCATTGGATTCATCCTTGCATTCGGCTTTACGTTGCGCGCACAATTTCTCTTTATCTTCTAACACTCACCTTCCTTATACTCAAACTAGTAATCGCTAAGTTTCAGTATAATTCAATACTCCCGGCATTAATGGCAACTGAGCTAGTAATACAGAATTCGAAGTCTGTTGTTTTTGATCGATATATCCAGCTATCTCCCTGGAATCGACGGTCTGCTTTCCGTAGGTATGTTGCCATTTGGTAATATGGGGCGAGTGGCTCATTTGGGTCGAGTGCGGCAGTTCAGTCAATTTTAGCAACAAAACTACCACAATGTCTCAGTACGGCCGATACTGTTGAAAAACTCTGTTTTCGTTGTTGTTCGAAAAATATCAACCTACTTCATTAGGTTGGAGGAGTCCATACATTAAGTCGTAAGATGCTATTCGCTTGCTTGTCTGGTAAAACACCATTCTCAATGGTTGATTCATTTAGAGTAAGAAAAAGAAAGTGATTGTATTCCGTCAGCACAAATCAGGTGTTAATCAACATGCAAAAATTACCAGGGAAAGGGTGAAATCAACACTGAAAAGTTACCACCCTTTGTATGTCAATATCCGACCTTTTGTCGGAGAACCCTGGAGTGATAACAATGGATCAAATAGCCGAAATCAGGCG
>JAJFJH010000341.1 GCA_021774155.1 Nitrosomonas sp. | reverse complement strand
ATGATCGCTGTTGAGATACTCAGTGAAATTGAAACTTTACTGCGCAAAGAGTTAAAAAAAGATGACCAATTTGTTCTGAGTGATTACTTTGATTACATATCGGGCACTAGTACCGGTGCGATCATCGCTGCTTGTTTATCGCTAGGTTGGTCTGTCAACAAGATCCGTAAATTTTATATTGAAAGCAGCGCCAAAATGTTTGATAAGGCCAGTTTCTTAAAGAAATTCAAATACTCATATGAGGATGAAGAACTCAAACAATTATTGCAGCAGGAGTTTGGAGAAAACACCACGTTAGGTAGCTCAGATCTCAAAACGTTGTTAATGATGGTCATGCGTAATGCAACCACCGACTCCCCTTGGCCTGTCAGCAATAACCCTCATGCAAAGTACAATAACAAGCAGCTTGATGACTGTAATCTGAACCTACCTTTATGGCCGCTGGTTCGAGCCAGCACGGCTGCCCCGACATTCTTTCCGCCGGAAAAAATTACATTAGGGGAAAAGGATAAATACCCCTTTGTTTTTGTTGATGGCGGCATCACAATGTACAACAATCCATCATTCCAGACATTTTTAATGTCTACTTTGGGTTCCTATAAACTTGGTTGGGAAACAGGTGCAGATAAAATGCTGCTTATTTCCTTGGGAACTGGCACCTGTCCAGAAGCCAATGAAGATTTGAGCTCCGGCGATATGAACCTGCTCTATAACGCCAAATCACTCCCTTCAGCGTTAATGAATGCCGCGCTCAACGAGCAGGATATATTATGTCGTTCGTTTGGAAAATGTTTGTATGGTGATGCAATAGATCGTGAAATTGGTGATCTGACCGATCCAACCGCGCACTTCCCCGTTCAGTCTAAGCTGTTTACGTATGCCCGCTACAATGCTGAGCTGTCACGGAGTGGCCTCGATAAGATTAGATTGCGAAATATTAACCCTAAAGATGTCCAAATGCTTGATTCTGTCGCACATATTGAAGAGTTACAACAAGTTGGAAGCGCTATTGCCAAAAATGTAAGTCGAGATCATTTTAAAGGGTTCTTATAATAAGGAAGAATAGAATCTTTCGCTCTTGGGTGTCAGTCAAGCAATGTCCCTCTCCGCTATATTTTTCACGTGGTGTGGGCTTTATCGCCTTTGTACCACTTGCTTTCGCCGTTCATGCAATTGCTGCAATATTTGATATCTTGCATATTCTTTTGCTCATTGATTAAGTCATTCGGATATTTTAAATCAGTCCTAACAACAAGGAGATTTTCATGGCACTAGAATCTAATCAGAAACAGAAATCACTGGCTGAAATAAAAAAAATAATCGAGAATCAAAGGTGTCCTGACGAAATGTGTCAGGTCAAAAGCCTTGTTGATATCCTGAAAAAGGATTTGGAGTTCTACTTGGCATGCAAATTATTAAACTTGGCTCGGGATAAACAACGCACATTGCGACAGCAACAGGAAAGTGTATCAACAAAAGAGTGGTGGCAGGAAGAGGCAGCGCAAGATGAAGTCTGGAATGTCCAGCAACTGGCATTTTGCACCTACAAGGATAAGGAACTTCCGCCGAGAAAACGATTAGACCAGGCCACAATTCTTCTGGAAGAAATCGGCTTACGCAGCCCAGAAAATGTCGACGCAGAAACTCTAAGCTTAGGAGGTGCGGTCTATAAACGAAAATGGCAAGAATTCGGCCAGTTGGAAGATTTGCACGAATCCTTGTCTTTCTATCGCGCCGCGTTTGAGCGCAATTGCCGGCAGGACATGGGATATGGCGGCGCCAACGCGGCATTCATCCTGGATTTGCTGGCAAATCGGGCCCACATCATTGCCCGGCGCAATGGTACTTCTTTGGATGAGGCGCAGCATTTGCAGAAACAAGCAAATGACTTGCGACAGCAAATGGCAGAGCAAATACCCGCGTGGCTAACCGAAACGAATGATGCAACTGCAGAGAATCAGTTCTGGCCTCAGGTCACACTGGCCGAAGTTCACTTCGGTTTGCAGAATTACGAGAAAGCGGGTGAATGGCTCACTAAGGCCGACGTGATTCATGCCGACAACTGGAAACAAAAAACTTTATTCACACAACTCTTGCATATTGCCCGCTTGCAAGGTATCGCTATTCCCAAGGAACTAAACCATGTCTCAGACTGGCACCCAGCCTGGAAAACACTCTCCCTTATCGTAGGAGAAGAATACGCTCGGCGTGCTATTTTATCGAAGTGGGGAAAAGTAGGGCTGGCTCTTTCGGGTGGTGGCTTCCGTGCTTCCTTTTTCCATTTGGGCGTTATGGCGCGGCTGGCTGAAATGGATGCGTTGCGTTGCGTGGAAGCACTATCCACCGTATCCGGAGGCAGTATTGTGGGCGCCCACTATTACCTTGAAGTACAAAAATGTTTGCAAACAAAAACAGATAACGAAATTACCCGTGAGGACTACATCGAAATTGTCCGGCGTGCTCAGGAAAGATTTCTGGAAGGTGTGCAGAAAAACATCAAGATGAAAACCTTCGCGAGTTTACGCGATAACCTTAACGTGTTTTTTGGCAAAAACTACTCCCGCAGTCATCGGTTAGGTGAATTTTACGAATCAGAACTTTACCAAAAAGTGGCAGATGGCCATGCCAATGACACGCCACGCACCATGCCGGAATTGTTGATTGAACCCAAAGGTGAACCTGATTCAAAATCATTTAAACCAAAATTCTCTAATTGGTTGCGCCAAGCCAAGGTGCCGGTCATGGTACTCAATAGCACTTCCCTCAATTCTGGTCACAACTGGCAGTTTACTGCTTGCTCGATGGGCGAGCCTCCTAGCTCGATCAGCGGTGAAATTGACAATAATGAACGCTACCGGCAGCTGCGCTACGAAGACGCGCCGACCAAAGACTTACAAAACTATCGTCTCGGCCATGCTGTGGCGGCATCTGCTTGCGTGCCGGGTTTGTTCGAGCCCCTTACCATCGCCGGACTTTACAAGGAACGCACGCTGCGCCTAGTGGATGGCGGGGTGCATGACAACCAGGGTATCGCTGGCCTTCTGGATGAAGGCTGTACCCGGATTCTGTGCAGCGATGCCTGCGGGCAAATGGGTGACGAGGCCAACCCCTCCGACGCGCCACCTAGCGTCTTAATGCGTGCCAGCTCCATCCTGCAGGATCGGGTGCGCGAGGCGCAACACCAGGATTTACGTTCTCGCCTGGATAACCGCGCCCTAGATGTTTGTTTTTTGTGCACACTCGGAAAGAGCTGGAAGCAGCCCCACTGGACTGGATCAATTGTCAGGACCCACAACCATTGGCAGGCCCGGAAGACAGCTTAACCTCTTACGGCATTGATCGCGAGTTCCCTAACATTGAGCGCTACGTATGACAGAAATCTTCCAGTTTATAAAAAATGCAGGTGGTTTATACAACGCCGAAAAACTGCTAATGTGCGGAGCGCAATTTTTGCGCACGCATAATACCGCAGGTATTGATGCGGACACACAAGCCGCGCTCCGGAGAAAAAGCAAGATATTTCGAGTTGATTGCCCGATGTTTGTTTTGAACAATGATTTGAATATTGCCCCGCACTCAATATCAGAGAACG